>CAZNKW010000035.1:1911-8803 GCA_964573655.1 uncultured Dehalococcoidia bacterium | reverse complement strand
TGGACATTTGTGCAATAGCCAATGGAGAAGGGGCTAACAAAAGGAAAAGGTTGATAAAAACTTGCACTATGCTTTCATAGGAGGAGATGGGGTGTCACTAAGGTACTGAACGAGTACAGTGGCTTGACAGTCAGGTCCAAAGGGTTATATATTCCAGGCAGCAGGAGCGATGAGGGATAATATCCTCCCATCGCGAGTTGAAATGGGAAATCCAGGATTAGATACTCCATCCAATTAGAGAGAATACATGATGATAAGTGATACTTTGGAGCGTCTGAAAAGTGGACTGTTGGACCTTGATATGGACACTGCAGTTGATGCTGCAAGATCGATAGCGGAAACGGGCGACACCCATGCTATCAAAGATGCCGTAGATACTGTTACCAATGCGTTGCAAACTGTGGGTAAAAGGTTTCAAGACGGCGACTGGTTTTTGACTGAACTAGTATATGCCAGTGAGATTTCCAAGGAAATAATGAATATCCTTTCGCCTCTGATGGAGACCAGAGCGCTGGAGTCAGCAGGCACCATTGTGGTAGGCACAGTTGCCGGCGATTTGCACGACCTGGGCAAGAACATCTTCATAAACTACGCGAGGAGCGCAGGATTTCGGGTTATTGACCTGGGGGTTGATGTATCAGTGCAGAAATTCATTACAGCCGTCAAGGAGTACAAACCTTTTGCTCTAGGCATGTCGTGCCTGCTCACCTCCACGGATAAAGAGATTCAGAAGGTAATACAACAGCTAAATGAACAAAACATCAGGGACAGGGTCAAGGTCATCATAGGTGGCGCAGCGCTGACCGAGGAATTCTCACGAAGTGTAGGAGCAGATGCATTCGCCCCGGATGCGGTTACAGGTACCGACATTGTCAAGAAATGGAGCGCCGCCTAATGGACTTCAGAGAACGTATCCTAGCTGCCGTTAGCCACGAAGAGCCAGATCGTGTGCCTGTCATGGGTCTTATTATGGACCCTGCTACTGTAAGTAAGACCTTGGGCAAGAAACCCGCCAATTTCACAGGCATGCTGAGAAAACCTTTGTTGAGGAATATGATTCCCGGTTTAATGAACGTGAACTGGTTCTGGAATAGATTTTATTACGGCAACACTGCAGGTGCTCTGGAGAGTGCGATAAAGCTAGGTTTTGATGCCAACTGGACAATATATTATCTTTTCCAACTAAGGAAAGACACGCGCAGTACCACGGGTTGGGCCTGGCATGATGCATACGGGCGCCTTTGGGAAATGGGAGTCGACGAAGATAGCGGTATGACGGTTAACTATAGTCGTGCATTATGTGAGACTGAAGAACAATGGGAGTCCTGGATTGAGCAAAAATCAAACTTATTTGAAACTCTCATAAGGAACGTTGCCGATTTTCATAAGAAGCTGGTAGATGACTATGGCAATCGAATTATGCCCATCGGCTTCGCGACACCGGGGATATTCGAGAATAGCTGGCAGCCCATCGGGTTCGTGAACTTCACCAAATTTATTTTCCAGAAGCCTGATTTCGTTAAAAGAGTCATCTCTTTCTATACTGATCTCTATATTAAGAATCTTGAGGCGGTGATGAAATCAGGAGTTGAGGTGGTGTTTGGTGGAGATGACTTCGGCCATAAGACTGGGCCTATGTTACGTCCGGAACTGATCGAAAGGTTTTTTGGAGAGAGCTATAGACGTGTTACAGATTTGGTGCATAGTAGGAAAAGGAAGTATATACATCACTCCTGTGGAAATATCTATCAATTGCTGGATAGATTCATTGACTGGGGCTTTGACGGCATAGTAACCTTGGAGCCTACCGCTGGGATGGAACTGGGGAAGGTAAGAGAGCAAGTGGGGCATAAGCTGGTCTTAATCGGTAATCTGGATGTCGCTTATCTCTTAGTCAGGGGCACACGAGATGAGGTAGAAATGGCCGTTAGGAAGGCGATAAAAGACGCCGCAAGAGGAGGCGGATATATCCTGTCATCAAGTCATTCGCATCCCCTTGTTGATCCAACCAGATTGAAATGGATGGTTGAAGCTGCGCACAAATACGGGAAATACCCCATTAATATCTAGAACAGCTCCCTTTGTATGAGTTACTCTGCTTCACGAATCACTGGTCATTTTGCTGTAGACCAAAGACTGAGGATAAGAGGATAAGAGAGTAGGACCTGCAGAATATTACTGAGCATTGACTTCAATTTTGCCCCCAGTACAGGGGAAACACAACGAAAACAGGACTCAAGGAAATATGGCTAAGCTGGTCCGGAATGACCTATACCATTGAATTTGACCCGAGTGGGATACGTCTGCTCTGCGAAGAGCCTGTTACCATTTCAGATGCCGCGCGTCGAGCTGGGATAAGCTTACGTTCTGAATGCGGTGGCAAAGGCACTTGCGGCAAATGTCAAGTTCGAGTGCAGAGCAATACCCTCCCTCCCGTAACCGAGGCAGAGCAGGAGCTTCTCACAACCAGCCAGATTGCTGATAATTGGCGTCTGGCTTGTCGTACAGCTATCTCGAGGAACGCCTCGGTCTATGTACCTACCCCCTCTACCATTGAAGGACCGGTAACACAGCTCGATGGCCTGGCTGTCAGCATCGAACCACATCCTGCTCTAAGGATGCTCTTGTTGGAAGTGCCTCCCCCGTCTCTTGTTGACCAGCAGTCTGACCTGCAGCGGATTGCCTGTGTGCTAAAGCGCTCACACGGTATCGAGAAAGTATGGGCAAGCCCAATGGTGCTGAGGACGCTTCCCGGGGCGCTTCGCGATGGTGATTGGAAGGTCGCTACCGCCCTGAGGGCTAACGAAATCATCGCTGCCTACCCGGGGACAATCCATAGACCTGTGGGGTTGGCAGCGGATGTGGGCACCACCAAGCTCGCCTGCTATTTGGTAGAGCTTGAAACAGGAAGAGTGATTGCTGCTAAAGGTACGATAAATCCGCAGCTCTACTATGGCGAAGATGTGATATCCCGCCTTAAAGCAGCGATGGACGACCCAGCCAGTGCCTCCAAGATACAGCAAATGGTAGTCGAAGCTATCAACGCCGTGTCCTCCGAGCTGTGCACTGCTCAGGGATTAGCCCCAGAACACTTGCTTGACATCTGTCTGGTGGGCAATACCGCTATGCATCACTTACTACTCGGGCTGCCTGTGCGTGCCTTAGCAGTTTCACCGTTTGTCCCTGCAACCACTTCGTCGCTCGAGTTCTACGCTGTTCTTCTGGGACTTCATACCGCACCAGGTGCCTACGCCTTCCTGCCGGCACCAATTGCTGGATTCGTTGGCTCAGACCATCTGGCAGTCTTGCTCGCTGCTGGCTTTGGAGAGGATAATCGAACCAGGCTAGCCATTGATATTGGCACAAACACCGAGATTGCCCTTCAAGCTGGGGGGCACATTGTTTCTTGCTCAACTGCTTCTGGCCCAGCGTTCGAAGGGGCTCACATCAGTCAAGGGATGCGAGCTGCACCCGGAGCTATTCAACGGGTAAATATCAAAGCGGATTGCACAGTGAGATGTGATGTTATTGGTGGCGGTTCTGCTCTTGGAATCTGTGGGTCTGGAATTCTGGACGCCATTGCTGAAATGCGAGCCACAGGAATTATTAACGAGAGAGGACGTCTGGTCCGGGGACGCCCTGGCGTCCGCCTTCGGGATGATGGGATGCCCGTGTTCCTACTGGTACAAAGCGACCAAGACGAATGTGGCGTAGCAATCACTCAGAAGGACATCGATCAGGTTCTGCTGGCCAAAGGAGCGATTCGTACCGGCATGGAGATACTCATGTCTCACCTAGAAGTTTCGGCGCATGATATTGATGAAGTCAGCCTTGCCGGGGCTTTTGGCACCTATCTCGACCCGCACAACGCTATTCGCATTGGTTTACTGCCGCAGATTCCATTGAACAGAATTCATGCCATCGGCAACGCCGCCGGAGCTGGAGCGCGCATGATGCTGGCTTCTGTGGATTCTCGGCGTAAGGCGATCAGTTTAGCCAGACAAGTTGACTACCTAGAGTTGACTGTTTATCCTGAGTTCAGCAAGTTCTTTGCTGCAGGCATTCGTCTGCCATCAGAGTGATTTCTCTCAGCATGATGCAAAACTGAAGAAATGAGGTCCAAATGCCAGAAGAACTGAGCACAGCTTTGGTAGAGCTAAGGAGGGACAAGGTGGCGGAGGCCGTGAAAAGCAGGGTGGAGAAAGGCGAAGACCCAGTTCTCATTCTTGAAGAGTGCCGTCAGGGCATGAGCATTGTTGGCGAGCGGTTTCAGAAAGGCGAGTACTTTCTCGCCGAACTGCTCTTGTCTGCTGAAATCTTCAAGGGAGCAGTAGCCATTCTCGAACCATATCTGGCTAAGGCCCGCACCCCTAAGCCTCTGGGCAAGGTAGTGCTGGCTACGTTGAAAGGTGATATTCATGACCTAGGCAAGAACATCGTAGCCACCCTACTGAGAGTCCAGGGCTTCGAGGTGTATGACCTGGGAGTGGATGTTGCACCAGCCGTGGTAGTTGAGAAGGTTAAGGAAACCAAGCCGGAGTTTGTCGGCTTCTCGGCGCTCATCACCAGTGCTTACCCCAGCATGAAGGAGGCTGCAGAGATGCTCAAGGAGGCCGGTCTGAGAGACCAAATCAAGCTGATGGTTGGAGGAGGCGGGACCACTCCTATAGTCAAAGAGTACATTGGGGCCGATTTTCAGACAACCGATGCGATGGATGGTGTGACATACTGCCTGAAAGTGATAGGAGCGAAGTAAAAATGGCAAGGGAAACCATGAACCCTAACGAAAGAGTATGGGCAGCCATACGCCTGGAGAAACCTGATCGGGTCCCCGTCGATATCTTGGCAACAGCAGCCTTCACCAAGACCGTCGGCGGGACCGTGGCGGATTGGTACTCAAACGAAGACAAGTCATGGGCCGCTATCGACAAGGTGTGGGATTATACCGGGGGATGGGACATGTCTATAATCGTTGTGGCCATGAGTACCATCGCGTGGAAATTGGCATTGGCCCAGAGCATGGGGACCAAGCTGAAATTACCAGGTGTGGACTTGCCCGACGACTATACGGAGCAGGCTGTTGAGGAGGAGGTACTCAAACCTGAAGACTACGACACCATCTGCGAGATAGGTTGGGATAAGTTTATGTTCCAGGATTACCTGTTCCGCATCACGGACTTAACGCCGGAGGGTGTGGCCAAGGCACTGGAGGACCAAGCATCCAGCGCCTTTAAGGCGCTAGAAAAGTGGAACAACCGAGGGGTCATGCAGTTAGTTCCCTCCCTAAACACTCTGCATCCCTTCTTCAGATTTTCCGTAGGCCGCTCCATGGTAAAATTCATGGAAGACCTGTACTACAGCCCTGAGAAGGTGGAGAAAGCCCTCAAGCTAGTGACCCGGGAGTCGATTGAGCAATGGATCGCTCACTGCAAGATGTTAAACCAAAAGATCAATTTCATCGCCGAGGAGCGAGCCGAGGGCTTCTTTTTCCCCTTGCATATCTTCGAGCGCTTCTGGTGGCCTTACACAATGGAGATAGTGGACGCCCTTTGGTCCGAAGGTATCGTCACCTGGTTCCACCTAGACCAGTGCTGGGATAAGAATATCCCCTATTTCAAGAAACTGCCCCGCGGTTCGGCCATTCTTGCTCTGGACGGCACCACTGATATCTTTGCCGCCAAAGAAGTGTTGGGAGGTCACTTGTGCCTTCATGGGGACGTCCCGGCGGCCTTGTTGTCCATCGGCAAGCCAGAAGACGTGGAGGCCTACTGCAAGAAACTGATCGACGAGATCGGCGCGGATGGGGGGTTTATACTGAGTTCCGGGTGCGAGATGCCCACCCAGGTCAAGATCGAGAACTGGCGGGCTATGGTACAAACGCCCAAGAATTACAGCCCCGCTGAGAGATGAAATTGCTGGTCATCGCCGGCTTTCTTGGTTCGGGCGAGACAACGCTGCTGCAGGTTGCCTAGGATAGAGGAGGGCGATTGATGGAAACCAGAGTGTCATCCGCTGCGAAAGAGGTACGCATCGGCAACGGACAGCCAACAGTGCTCATCGGCGAGCGCATTAACCCTACAGGCAAGAAGGAGTTGACTCGAGCGTTGCAGTCCGGCAACATGGAGCTGGTGCAAGAGGAGGCCGTAGCTCAGGTGCAAGCCGGCGCGGACATTCTTGATATCAATGTGGGGGTGGCTGGTCTGGACGAGGTAGTCTTGCTTCTCCGAGCTGTACAGGCGGTAACGGACGTGGTAGATGTTCCCCTGTGCTTCGACAGTACTAACCTCAGAGCATTGGAGGTTGCTCTAAAGGTCTACCACGGCAAGGCGCTCATTAACTCGGTCAGTGGCGAACAGCGCCTCATGGATAGGTTTTTGCCTCTAGTCAAAGAGTATGGCGCAGCGGTTATCGGCCGCACAATGGACGAAGAGGGAGTCCCAAACAATGCCGATCGGCGATTGATCATCGCCCACAGGATCACGGAGCGCGCTGAGGCAATGGGCATACCTCGTGAAAACGTTATCATTGACTGCTTAGCCCTAACAGTAGGGGCCAACGCGAATGCAGGCCTGGTTGCCATCGAGGCTATTCGCAAGGTCAAGGCTGAACTGGGAATGAACATGACCCTTGGGGCCAGTAATGTCTCCTTCGGCCTGCCTGACCGCAATCTGCTCAGCAACGCCTTTCTGGCAATTGCCATCGCTGCAGGAGTGACCTGTCCCATTGTGGATGTGGTCAGGGCACGCCCGACTATCTTGGCTACTGACCTGATACTGGGCCGTGATCAATACGCCATGCATTACATCAAAGCCTTCCGGCAACGCCGAAAGGCTTAGAAAGTCACTTCTTAGTACGCGCCCATCGACATTTGCATCAATTTGGTTTCACAAAT
>CAZNKW010000035.1:0-1811 GCA_964573655.1 uncultured Dehalococcoidia bacterium | reverse complement strand
GTCATCGAGTCGTAGGCACATCCTGCAATCTGCGATCTATGCACCCGAACTGCCGCCACTTTTGTAGCCATTTCATTGTCAACACCGACCATCAAAATCTGATCTGCAATGTCGGGCAACTTCTGGTAGAAGTCGGGAAACAGCCAGACGAAATACTTGGCAATTGGGACACTCAGCTGTATCTTCTCCACCGCGTTAACCACAAGATCATGAGTAGCGCTATGGTCGGAGTGCATATCACTTCTTGTTGGCACCAATATCAAGTCAGGTCTGCTGCTAACAAGAATTGAGATGAGTTGTTGCTTTAGGGATTCCAAGCGCATACCGCGCAATTTGCCAACCGATCCATCCGTAACACCTAGTTCAACGAAATGGTGGATGCCTAACAAAGCTCTTTCCTCTTGCGCTTCCACCCTTCTAATCTCAACCAGTTCTTCTGGTGGAATAGTTTGGCTGCCATGGCGACCATCAGTAACGTAAACATAACTCAGCTCCCATGCGTGCTTCAGCATTTTCTGCACTATGCCACCAATTGCGATGACACAGTCGTCATCGTGCGGTTGGAAACATATCACTTTCACCGGTCTTCCTCCCTACTTCTTCTTCATAGTGTTCCTATTCTCGCCATGCTTCTAGGCGATCTTTGCCTATTGGACAGGGTTGGGAATATTTGTAAGCCAAAAATGGATTCAAGGAAACCCACTGACAATCAACAACTTGTATGTGCCTCCCTCAGCTGCACAACGCGCGGCAGAGTCACGGCATGCGATTTGACTTGAGATGGCTAAGGATTTCACGATGCACCCGGTCGGAGGCTTCCTGGATCAACCAGTGGCCAGCATTCAACTCGACAAGCCGGTAAGGGCCCTTCATGTATTGTTCCGTTCGTACCACTGCTGTTCGACCTACTGCTATGTCCTGATTGCCCCAGATTAGCAGTGTAGGGTGCCACACCGGCCCGAACAGGGCTCCTTGGTAGCCCTGTTCCAAATCGAAGGAATTGGCACGATACCAATTCAGCGCCGCTGTGAGTGCGCCCGGTTGAGAGAAGACGGTGATGTATTCCTTGACCTGGTCGCTTGGGATAGAGGCCCAGAGCGCTCGCAGTAGCTCAAAATCGTTAGCTGTCAGCGTTTTCTCCGCCTGTCCCGGGGTCCTGAAGAAGGCTATGTACTGACTCCGTTGCTGTTGGTCGACATCATCGGCAAGAGCAGACCTGAATGCGTCCATATGGGGCACAGACATGGCCGTCCAACTGTGTATACGTTCGGGATAGAGCAATATGGCGGCCCAGCCAACAACTGATCCCCAGTCGTGCCCGACTAGGTGAAAACGGCCAAAACCGAGCGCATCAGCCAGAGCAATGACGTCGGAGGCCAGCTCCTGGTAAATGTAATTCTCCACTCCTTTGGGGCGAGCGTTTGGACTGTAGCCTCGCTGATCGGGTGCAAAACACCGGTATCCCTCGCTTGCCAATCGTTCCGTCAGATTAGCCCACATGATTGAGGTCTCGGGAAAGCCATGTAGCAAAATGATTGGCTCCCCTGACACGTTGTCCAGACCAGCACCCCTACTGCGAAAGACCATTTGCTTTGCTTCAATCTCAAAAACCGTGACCTTTAAACCTCCTTATCAGTCTTTGTAACAGATGCCTAACATTTTACCATGCAGGCAGGACTATTACACCTGAGCCAAGGTGGGCAACTTCATCTTCCGGCTAGACCGTGTGGTAACAGACAGCCAAAAAGTGCAGCCCTGTCTATCTCGATTACCTGGACACAATACACCCCACTCAATCCCCTTTGAAATCA
>CAZNKW010000034.1:0-9006 GCA_964573655.1 uncultured Dehalococcoidia bacterium | reverse complement strand
AGCCCCCCGATATATCGGGGGGCAACTACATTTTTAAACAGCTTGGCAGGGGACAGAGCCCTTGCCCTAACGCGTGGGATATTGAGTGATTGGCAAGGCTCTATAGCCGTGGGGTAGATTGGTGCTTAACTCCACGGTTATGTCAACCTTAGGAGATTCCACACTAGATGCCCTTCTTTGCCCTGCTGCCCGAGGCAACCTTAGCCTTGAGGTAGTCTTCGATTATCACCGTTCCCAGGTCGTAGGGAGTGGTGAAGAGGACCCTGCCCAGGTTCTTTCGAGCTAAGCCACGAGCAAATTCCTTTAAAGAGGGCCTCTGGTCTAACATGATAATGTTCAGGGTAATGCCATCCTCTCGATAATGCAGGGCCTCTTGTAAGACACCGCTTATCGCTCTCTGAAAGCCAACGTATACACCATCTTCGGTATTTGGTTCAGCGTCAGTTATTAAGTAAGCCTGCTTATCTCCTCTCTCATGCCTAGCCGAAATCCTAAAAGCCCTCATCCCAGCCCTTATATCTGTGCTGCCCTTACCCATCGCCTCATTGACAACATCCCAAGGGGCAATGTGCTTCACCCTTTCAGCAAAGGTAAATACCTCCAGTGAATCCTTTGGCTCTCGGCTGATTAACTCAGAGAGAGCTAAGGAGGCTTCTATAGCAGCCTCCATTTTGCTATTACTTTGCATAGAGCCACTGCCATCAATTATCACCCCGGCGCACATCCTGGATTGATGTTGAGCCTCAAAAATCCGGAAATCTTCTGGCTTAAGTCTACGGCGAATAGGAGCACCCCTTTCCAAGGCAGTAAGCAGGGTTTTTTCGATATCAATAAACTCATACTCATCCCCTAGCTCGTATGGTCTTGAGCAGATAGACACCTCTGACCCATAGCCAGTTTCCTTTATAAGGTGGGAACCTATCTCTTTCTTGGCTAAGCTTTCCAGAACCCTCCTTAAAGCTTGCTTAGCTAACAACCTAGCACCTTTGGAGGTTATTCTCACTCTCCCTTTTTCTATATCTATGTAACCCTGCCTCTGATACTCCTTTAAGGCAGCTTCAACATCAGTGTAATCTACGTCCTCGGGCTGATACTTCAGCGCATTTATAGCTTGCTCTAGCTCCCGCCTGAGCTTATCTGACATTATTCTTTCCGCAATTTGATCCACCTCTTCACCTTGAAGAAGCTGCTCCACTACCTGAAAGGAAAGCCCCTCCTCATATTTCTTTAGCTGTTGCCGATAGCTCTCCAGCTTCCTTCGCCCTTCTGCCAATCTCTGCTCTGCCTGCTCTTTGGCTTTGTCTTTTATCGACCCGTACCGGAAGATTTGCCGATTAATGTCTTCCACGCTAGGGCTGGGAGAGCGGGCAATCTCCCGCAAGACGCTAACCCCTTCAGGCTCCTCTAAACTACATCTAGTGCAATACTCTATTTCTACCATGACCTCATCTCGGTAATTTTCTGCGGAATGAATATTTGCTTCGCTTCAGTTTCAGGCATAATCCGTCGATGGATAGCCAGATTGACCACCACCTCTAAAGCAGAGTAAGTATACTCCTGCTTAGTTTTCTCCCCTACGCTATCTGGACTAAGAGCTAACCTCCTCTCTGTTTCCCTTAGCAAGCTACTATCCTTCTCAACGGCTGCCTTCTTCATTCTCCCTATCACTTCTCCTAGCTGCTCATACTCCCGGAGTCTGGAAGCGATGCTCTCCCTTTCAAAAGAAAGGATCGAATTCAACTCCTGAGCCAGCTTCCCTCTATCGCATCCCTCAAGGATGCCCGTGTCGAAATCCTCTAGTGCATTCCACATCAGGTCCTCAACAAGTCTGTCACTGCGGACAAAAGACCTTCGGGGCTCATCTAAATCCAGATACTCAGGACTAAGTCCAATCCTCCCCCGCAAGGCCAGCTTTAATCCATCGTAGGCATCCTTTAGATTGGCTACCTCTCTATTCTCCATCTCTACACTGGCATAGGTATGGTCGATGGCTCTATTGCTTGCCCTAATGCTCGCCTTTTTCTCCAGCTTGGGGCAAGTTCGACTGTGCCTTACTGTTCGATTTACAACGTCTATGATCCACCACGGGGCAGCCACAGTTCTTTTTATTTTCTCTTCCAGCTCGCCATAGGGAATAGGGTTTTCTTCTTCGAAGGCGGCAAGTTCCACATAGTTATCCTTAATGCTGAATCTTTCCCTAAGCATTATCTCCCTTTCTATCGCTTCTTCAGGCATATCCATATAAATGAGCTCCAATCTATCCAGAAGTGGTCTGGGGATCTCGTAAACGTGAGAGAACCCCCTGGGATTCCCAGTAGCTACCAAGATAAGGTCTAAGGGGTGTTGCCAATTATATTCTTCAAGGATAACCTTCTTCTCCTCCAACAAGGGGTGTAATAGGACTTGGACGTTGGTTCTAATAGCAGGGAGCTCGTCCACAAATAATATGCCTCTATTTGCCCGGAAGACCCCGGTGCCGGTAAACACCCTAGGGTCTGTGGGACTTTTGCCTTGAGCAATGGCCTGTATATCCTTTAAACCCAACAGCTTAGCTTCGTTGGTATACTCGTTACCCTGGATGCGGGAAAATCGTCTCCCCCCAGGGACGAGCTCAATGCCATACTTCCTTGCCGGGTCTTTGCTTTCCCGACACCGGGGGCAGAGTAGCTCTGGCGGCCACTTGGGGTCATCATTATAGGGACAGCCCTTAATCCTCAGTATTGGGGGAAGCAAAGCACTGAGTGAACGAGCTAACCTGGTCTTTCCCATGCCTTCCTCTGAGACCAAGTAAGGGTGCGCTCCGGATAATATGGCCCGAATAACGTCTTTCTTCGTTTCCTCCCTGCCTTGAATGTCAGACAGCACATCCTCCCCAGCCCAAATTTTTCTTAACACAGAATATCTTAGCTGGTAGGCAACTGGGACTGGCTTATAGGCTTCTAAGCCATTCTTGGTTTTAGAAGACTTGGAGAATATTGACATCTGTCCTCGCCTAGGCTAATATAGCTCAAATCTTGACGCTAAAAATTTCCACTAAAATTCGAGGATTCTGAATGTTTACACCAACCATCGTTAAGCTAGTAAGGTACCTCAAAGATACCGGAGCCAAAAAGACTCAAGGAGAGCTTGCTACTATTATCGATGAGCCGCTAGAGTATGTCAACAAAGCCCTGGGAAGATTGATAGCTATAGATGTAGTAGCCCAGGAGGAAGATGGTTACCTTTATCATGCCACCCCTGATAGTGACCAATTCTCTGCTCGACTGGTAGAAATTTACGAGAAGGTGAATAGAAAGCCAGCCAAGGAGATGCTGATCCGGGGCATGATCTGCCAAATTCCTCCCCAATACCTATTTCATATTCATACCCTGCTGGAGATACTGCAACGGGAGGGCGTTGAGAGAGAGGAATTTGACCGATTTCTAGAGCAAGAAATTGCCCAGGGTTACCTGAAGAGGATAAGAGTTGTCTACATCGGGAAGGAACTATCTATTATTCCCATATACATACCACCCTATTACTTTTATCGCCTTCACCACCTGGGGATTATTGACCACCAGAAGTATGCCAGCTTTAAGCAGGGATACAAGGATGATAAATTTCAAGAGGAGGATTATCTGATAGCTCGATATCCACCCGAATTGGCTAACACGGCAAGGGAATACATAGAAAGGGAGAGAGGGGAGCTAAGAGATAACCTCAGAAAGAGAGGATCAGTGAGTTGGGGAGGAGGGCTATGGAGGCTTAGGCAGAATGACCCAGATCCAGTTTGACTTTGGACTAGATACTGACAATAACCTATGGCAAGCGTTGTCTTCTCAACTTCTCAAACTTCCTCAGTAGCTCTTTCTCTTCCTGGCTCAAATCTGTAGGGGTGACTACCTTTGTTATCACGTATTCATCCCCTCTGCCATAATCGTTCAAATGGGGGATTCCTTTGTTTATTATCCTGAATACTGACCCACTTTGCGTCCCTTCCGGGATATCAAGTTTCAAACCACCTTCCAAACCGGGTATATCGTGCAGTTCCCCACCTAAGGCTGCTTGAGGAAGATCAATCTCTTTTACCACATAAATATCATCACCATGTCGCTCAAAGACAGGATGCTTCTCCACTTGTAGCACTACATACAGGTCACCACTGTCCGCCCTGTCCTCCCCCGGCTCCCCCTCCCCCTCAATCCTTATCTTATACCCTGTATCGGCACCTTTTGGTATATAAACGTCGATCTCCTTCTTCTTCTCCACCGAGCCCTTCCCTTCACACTCATCACAGGGATGCACTATAATCTTGCCCCTGCCCCTACAGTGGCCGCAGGTAGTGATCTGACGAAATACGGTAAAACCTGACCTTTGCTCAGTTACTAATTGCCCTGCACCATGGCAAGCTTCGCATTCCTTCAAACCGTCTTTCTTTGCCCCTACTCCATTACAAGCCAAGCAAGTCTCCACCTTGGAGATTTCTATCTTTTCCTCTTTCCCAAACACCACATCTTCCAGATTAACGGTCAAATCATATCTTAAATCAGCGCCCCTTCGTGGCTGCCTAGTCCTCCCTGCTCTCCGCCTACCCAAAAAGCTATCGAACATGCTTTCACCAAAACCAAAGCCCTCACCAAAGAACTCTTCAAAAAGGCTGCCAAAATCGACCCCTCTAAAAATATCCTCCTGCGTGAAACCCTGGAGACCAGCGTGACCATAGGTGTCATATAGCCTTCTCTTCTCTGGGTCACTCAGGACAGCATAAGCCTCATTTATCTCCTTCATCTTCCCTATTGCCTGAGCATCCCCGGGATTTCTATCCGGATGGTACTTCATAGCCAAACCCCGGTAAGCCCTCTTGATGGCGGCTCCACCAGCACTTTTATCTATCCCCAGGATGTCATAATAGTCTCTCTTGGCCATAACCCTTTTATTCACCCTCTTTAGACTCTTCCTTAGCCTTATCTTCTTTAGAACTATTCTTTTCTCGTCCCCTATTGTCTGTGGTATAGAAGCCCGGACCCTTAAAGATTACGGGCACCGGGGAGAAGACAAGATGTGCCTCCCCGTGGCACCTGGGGCAAGGGACCGAAGAATTTTCGCCAAAGCGTTGCCTCACCTCAAATCGATGGAGGCAGCTGGTACAGCAATATTCATAGATGGGCAAAGTTATACCTCCCAAACAATCTAAATAATTAGCACTCTCACCTCAAGAGTGCTAGTTAATTATTTTATCGCAAATAACTTCAGTGTGCAAGCCTTTTTCCGCGAGGATGTTTAGTTGTCGTTGCGAGGCACAAAGTGCCGAAGCAATCTCTAAAAGCGATGGTGAGATTGCTTCGCTTCGCTCGCAATGACAGTTTGAGCTGCTAAACACTCCCTTCCCGCTTTCTTATCAAGCCTGGAAAGGCTTTCCCACAGAAAGAGGGGGCAGGTTATTCCGAGGCTGTCTAAAAAAGCATTCTTGTAGGGGCGCCCCGATAAATCGGGGTGTCCGCCCCTCCTTAGGGGACGCCACAGAGTTCATCCCCTACTACGGTTGTTTTTTGGACATCCTCAGCTGGGGTGAGGGTGAATTTTCCGCCTGCGGCTAGGGGAGGGAGAACCAACATAATATCTTTAAAGCTTGTATCTCAGCAAGGCAATGTCTTATAATTAGCCAGCCTTAGTTAGCTTAGAAAGGAGTAATTCATATGCCAAGTTTTGCTTTTTTTAACAAACAATTTATGCCTCTTTCTGAAGCCAAGGTAGGTATTATGACCCATGCCCTCCACTACGGCACGGCTTGCTTCGAAGGCATCCGCGGCAACTGGAACAGTGACGAGGGGCAAATATATCTCTTTCGCCTTAAAGACCACTACCTAAGACTACAAAAAAGCTGCCGCATTCTCAAAATCAATCTCCCCTACAGTGTAGAGAAACTGTGCCAGCTCACCGTGGAATTGGTGGAAAAGAATGGCTATCAAGAAGACATCTATGTTCGTCCTGTGGCTTACAAAAGCTCCCAGACAGTGGGGGTGAGGCTTCACGATTTAGAAGATGACTTCTTTGTTTTTGTTACCCCTTTCGGTCCCTATCTTGATATAGGAAAAGGTGCCAGATGCTGTGTGTCGACTTGGCGTCGTATCGACGATAATATGATCCCTGCCCGGGCTAAGGTCACTGGTCTCTACGTGAACAGCGCCCTGGCTAAAACAGAAGCCTGGGAAAATGGCTTTGATGAAGCTATCCTGCTCACCCAGGAGGGGCATGTCTCGGAGGGGAGTGGGGAGAACGTCTTCCTTGTTCTTCAAGGGAACCTGGTTACCCCTCCCTCCTCTGACAATATCCTTATGGGCATTACCCGAGATACAGTAATCAAGCTAGCCAAGAACGAGTTGGGGGTCGATACTATTGAGAGACCTGTCGATCGCAGCGAGCTTTACATCACTGAAGAATGCTTCCTTACCGGCACGGCAGCCCATGTAACCCCAGTTATCGAGATTGACCGCCGTAAGGTGGGTAATGGAAAGGCTGGTGAAATCACCAAGAAGTTACAGAAGCTTTATTTTGATGTCATAAAGGGTAAGAGTTCTAAATACCTCGATTGGTGCACCCCTGCCTACCGCAGCAAGCTGGTAGCATAGGCTTAGGTCATGGACAAAGTAACATCTTTTCAATACTTTATATTCGTGTTCATAGCCTCTGTAGGGGTCTTGCAACTAATAGCCGCTGGCACCGGGCTTAAGGGAATACTCTTCTTTAAAAGGAAAGCTTTAGACTATCTCTTCTCCTTTCTGGCGATAGGAGGTTCCTTTTACTGGTTCTTTCAATGGCATAACCGCATTGATACGGTGATGCGACAAACAGGCTTAGAGGGGGCGCAGCAATTCCTCTACTTCTGCATGGCAACCTTCGCCGCATTGGTCTTTACCCTGATTGGTTCCTCTCTGCTTAAAGTCCGGGGGAAGGGACAGCCTAAAGGGAATAGACAAGGACTGGATGCCTTGAAAGAAATGAGCTACTTCGAAGCAGTCAAACATAGCTTCAGGTCAAAGGGAGATAAATGACTAACGTAGATGAGAAAGTCCTCTTATGGATCAATAGCCTAGTGGGTAAATCTGCCGCACTGGACAGGATTATGATCTGGCTGGCCAATGACTATTTTATCCTAGCGATTATTTCCCTCATCTTATTAGCTTTATGGTTTGTAGGCGGGGACATGGCACAGCGGGAGAGTTACCATCGGGCCATCATTGTTGCCGCTATTAGCATGGGGTCAGCCTGCGGCTTTGTTCTGGCGGCCAATAATCTCTATCACCACGACGCTCCCTTCAAAACGATGCCTGAACTCATGGATACCGTAAATCGTATTTTCTATCCCATTCACGACCCCTCCTTCCCCAGCAATACATCAGCAGTCACCTTTGCCGCGGCTGCCAGCTTATGGCAAAAGAGCCACAAAATAGGAGCACTGATGCTTATCCCGGCCATCCTAATGCCCTTCGCCAAAGTCTACGCCGCTGTCTATTGGCCTTCGGATGTAGTGGCTGGGGCAATCCTGGGGGTACTGACCGCCTATTTCATCAAATGGATAATGCCCAATCCATTATTTGAACTAGTTGCTAACCTGATCTTTAAGGTACTGAGGAAAATCTGCCTCGCCTAGGTCTTGAATCTTAGACGCAGCACCGTAATCATATACCAGATAATCTCTTTAGCTGAGAACTTAGATTTGCCTTTTCTCTTATCAATAAATTCGATGGGCATTTCAACATAGCTAAAACCCTTACTTACTAGCCTGTAAAGCGTTTCCATACCAATAGAGTACCCCGTAGAATAGAATTTATCGAAATCTAAGGAAGCCAGTGCCGCGCGGCTGTAGCCCCTGTATCCACCACACCAATCCTTAATGTGCCACCCCAATAATAATCGAGTGTATAGATTGGCAACATCGCTGATCAGTTTTCTCGCTGGGTTTCTGACTGACTTGCCCCCCTTTACCAATCGCGAACCGACGACTACATCGTAATCTCTCATCCTCTCCAGAAATTGGGGAAGGTATTTAGGGTCGTGCGAGAAATCAGCATCCATTCTGATAACATAGTCAACATCCTGGGTTAAAGCATATTTGAAGGCAGCGATGTTTGCTGTTCCTGCGCCTCGCTCCTGGCGCTGAATTACATGAATCCGATTAGGGTTTTCTCTGGCTAGCCTACAGGCTATTTCGCCTGTCCCATCAGGGGAAGTATCGTCTACGATTACAATCCGCACATCGTCTATTCTTAAGATTTCGTTGACAAGATTTTCAATGTTTTCCTTCTCATTGTATGTAGTTAGCGACACCAGTGCTTTCAATGGCTGCCCCACTTTACGGTTCTCCAGTTGCCTTCTACAGCGACTGAATCAAGGCAGGTGACTCTCTATGCGGGACCACTCCCGAAAAGAGCCTCCTCGACAAGATAGCAAATAATGTGTCCCGCGGTGATGTGCGCTTCCTGGATACGAGGCGTATCATTTGAAGGGATGTAAACCACATAGTCACTGATTTCCTTCAGCTTGCCACCTTGCTTCCCGGTAAAACCCACCGTGACCGCCCCCCGGCGTTTAGCTTCTTCTATGGCGAGGACTACATTGGGTGAGTTACCCCCGGTGCTTATACCAATAGCTACGTCACCTTTAGCTACCAGTCCCCGAAGTTGGTGTACGAAAACAGTTTCATAACCGTAATCGTTGGCAATAGCTGTTAGTGATGATGTGTTTGTGGTCAGTGCTATGGCCGGAAGCGAGTCACGGTCAAGGTAAAATCTACCTGCTAATTCAGCCGCAATATGCTGTGCATCCGCAGCACTACCACCATTGCCGAAGAGCAGTACCTTATTCCCTCTTCGGAAGGCCTTAACCAGTTGCTCAGCTATGGCGATTAAGGTCTTTGCCTCATGCTGAAGATGTTCCTTAAGGCGAATACTTTCCTGGAGTTGCTTTACTATTTCGGTTGCTTTGTTCGCTTTCCCCATTGGCTGTCCTTCTTAGGGAAGGATTGAC
>CAZNKW010000033.1:0-9104 GCA_964573655.1 uncultured Dehalococcoidia bacterium | reverse complement strand
GGCAATCCACTGGGAGAGGGACGCGAGAAAAGAGCAGAATGGGCAAAGGGTGTCGGAGTAAAAACCTTTGCCACCGGCACTGAAGTATTGTATTTCTCCTGTTGTATCCCCGCCTATGACCCTAAGGCTAAGCGGATAGCTAGGGCTACAGCTAAGGTGCTCCGGAAGGTGGGAGCGGATTTTGGCATTCTAGGTGATAAGGAGAGTTGCTGTGGGGAGAGCATCCGCAAGGCAGGGCATGAGAATCTGTTCCAAACTTTAGCCCAAAGCAATATCGCTACCTTTGCTGAAAATGGCGTTAAAAAAATACTCACTTCCTCACCCCATTGCTATTATGCCTTTAAGAATGAATATCCTAATCTGGGGGGAAATTTCGAGGTAATGCACTCCAGCCAATATTTTGCTTCTCTTATTAAACAGGGGACGCTGAAATTCAGTAAGGAATTGAATAAGAAGGTGGCCTATCATGACCCTTGTTACTTAGGGCGGCATGCTGGCATATATGATGAACCTCGTGAGGTATTGCAGAGCATCCCCGGTGTGGAGCTAGTAGAAATGGCTGACCATAGGGAGAATAGCCTCTGCTGTGGTGGAGGAGGGGGCCGGATTTGGCAGGAAACCAAGAAGGGAGAGAGGTTTTCTGACCTCAGGGTAGAGCAAGCCATCAGAGCTGGAGCAGAAATAATAGCCTCAGCCTGTCCCTATTGTCTGCTTAATTTTGAAGACAGCATCTTGACTATGGACAAAGGTGAGGTCATTCAAGTTAAGGATATCTCGGAGTTGGTTCAAGAGGCAATTTAGTTAATATATGAATATAGTGGGAGGTGCTGAAAATGGACGCCACGAAAAGAGATGCTGTGAATATGCGTATTCGGCGTATGGCACATAGCGATATTGATGCTGTTCTAGCTCTTGCGCAGAGTGGCATTACCTATAGGGATCTGGCTGCCTCTGACTTGGGGGGACCGCTTGACATGAGTTTTGTTGCGGAGGCTGACGACCGTGTAATCGGGTTTATCCTGGCTCGGGTGCAGTATATAATGATACCCTTTACTGAAGTGTGCCTCGTTCATAGTATAGCTGTTGCGGATGAATATCGGATGAAGGGCATTGGCGCCAGATTAGTTAGTGAGCTACAGAGTCATTGTATAGCTGAAGGGATTCACACGATGCGTGCACTTGTTGAACAACGCGATACAGGGACGCGGCTGTTCGTTGAGTATCTTGGCTTCCACCGTAGTAATGTTATCAATTACGATAAGACTGTTGAAACTTAGACTAAACGTTATCAAAACACTGAGGGTACTTCTACTGGATACGCAGCCTCGCGTGCCAAGGGATGTCATAAGAGACTTAGATTCAGGCAAGGGTCCTACAAAAGTAGGTGAAATCTTTTGTAGGGACAAAGACGGCGGAACAAATCCCGACAAAGACCACAAAAACAGTTAGACCTGGCTGTGAGAGCACACACTATTATGTCTAAGAAAATCACCTTGGTCAATTTCGACCAGCTGATTGAAAGATTGAGATTTAACTTAGAGAGTGCTAAAAGTGCCATAGAGCATGGAGAAGCCGAAATCCTCGAGGACTCTGAAGCCCTCCAGGACTATGTTGACAGCCTGGAGGAGACCATTCGTAAGCTCGAAGTAGCCAGAGAGGTCTCACAAAAAGAGAGACTGGATGAGGAGGACATAAGAAGGGCAATGAGTATTACCTGCTATGGAAACATTGGCTATTGCTGTGGGCTCACCAAGGTGTGTTTATGGAGAGACTCTTGCCGCCAATCCCTCGGGATAGACGATAAGACTTATGTTGAAGTTAAGGAGGCGGTAATTCGGGACATGCTCGAGCGTATTAATCGGATGAAGGATCAACATTAGTGGTTGCTAAGCTCAAGCGCATCCATGAGGTTGTTTAGCCACCTTGCCTCCGGCATCTACCTTTTATATAAGGCTCCGATAAATCGGAGCGCTACATTCTTAATCAATCTCCATACATCATATTTTATTTCGGCCAGATGTATGCTGTATAATGTATAATTAGGGAAAACAGTTGATTGCGATTCAAACAACAGAGGCGGGCCCTATATTTTCCTTTTATCTGCTCTTCGTGTGAGGACAACCCTTCGATATGGAGGTTTAAGATGTGGAAGACCGAAAGTGGAGGGATAGCACGTGCAGAGGAGGCGGTAAAACAGTTTTTGCCCCCTTGTCAGATAAAATGTCCCATCAATGAAGATATTCAGCGAACAAACGTGCTTATCTCTCTCCTACCAGAGGATCTGAATCAGGCGAAGGACGGAATAATTCAAATAAGTGAATACCTGTATAATAAAAATCCCTTTTTCAACATCTGCGGCTATGTCTGTGGACTATGTGAACTGGAATGCAATTATAAAACGAAGGGAGGGGCGATCAGGAGGAGGCTGCTGAAGAGGTTCTTGTCTGATTACTATACAGATTATCTGAACCAAAAAGAAGAGTTCGATATCGTCAAGGATAAGGAAAATGTCGCTGTCATAGGCGGGGGGCCAGGTGGGCTGATGTGCGCCTATGTCTTAAGCAAGAAAGGATACCGGGTGACGATATTTGAAGCCTCTGATAGATTGGGTGGCGCTCTGTGGTTAATACCGAATTACCGTTTACCCAAGGAAATTCTAGAGACGACCGTTAACAATCTGATAAGGATTGCCGGGATAGATGTCAAATTCGGTGTGAAGCTGGGTGAGGGGAAACTAACGCTGGAAAAGCTGAAGAATGAAGGCTACAGGGCGATTTCCCTGACAAAGGGAACGCCCTATCCCAGAGTTCTAACCTTCGATGGAGCGGTGGTGGAGGGGCAGGATCTTTCAGGAGTAATGTATGGGCATACCCTTCTTTATGAAGCTAGCCACAATAACCTCAAGCCCGATTACTTTAAGGGCAAGAAGCTGATTGTAATCGGCGGTGGTAATGTGGCTTTTGATGTTGCCAGGACTGCGAGAAGGTTGGGGGGCGATGTAACCGTTGCCTGTTTGGAGTGCGATGATAAGACCTCCAAGGATGGTATCCCTGCCGATGAAGAGGAAATAAGCGCAGCGTGGGAAGAAGGGATCAGGATAGTCTACTCCCGCGGTGTGAGGAAGATCATTGGCGAACACGGTAAGTTCAAGGGGATTGACTGCCCGAAGTGCACCAGCGTATTTGATGAAAAAGGATTCAACCCGAAGTTCGACTGCTCCGACTGCATAGACCTGCAAGGAGACTTGCTTATAATTACTGTGGGACAAATACCCGATAGGGCTTTTTTGCAGAGAGAAGGTCTCCTGGATGAAGGGGGTAGACTTGCAGTCGATTCCTTTACGTTGCAGAGTCTGAAAAAGGACAGCGTATTCATAGGTGGAGATGTCAGGCGAATTGGCTTCATGGTCGAAGCCATGAAGGAGGGGATGGTTATTGCTGAATCGATAGAGAGATACCTGAGAGGTTCGGATATGAGGGAGGGGAGGAAGAGGGATTACGAGAGTTATGGCCTCCCAGTGAGGATGACCTATCAACCTGAAACCGAAGCAGTTTGGATACCTCCCGAAAAACGAATGCATTTCCAGGTGTTTGAGAGAGGACTTACGTTGGACGAGGCAAGAGCCGAAGCGAAGAGATGTCTGACCTGCGGTCCTTGTCTATCCTGCAAAGCCTGTATATCCATCGGTTTCGAGAAGTCACTGTATGCGGTTGAGGTGAACGGGGAAAGATGCAGTGGTTGCGGCATATGTGTTCATGCCTGTAATTATTACGCTGCTTATCTGGTTAACCTAGAAGGGAGAATCATATCCTCAACTGACATGTTCAAGTGCAAGTCTTGTGGCATGTGTGTTGTGGCCTGTCCTTCAGATGCCAGAAGATTGGTCTATGATAATACTGAGCAAAGAATTGCCAAGGTTGTCGCATCTCTGTAACAAATACTTGAAGGGGAGAGGGAATGAGTGGCTATGAACCTAAGGTGGTGTGCTTTTCCTGTAAGTTCGGCTGGGGGTACTTGAGTGACGAGAAAGCGCTGGACGGGCAGATAAAGAACTGGGTGCCCATCATCTGCACCGGCAAAGTCGATAGCCTTCACATACTTAATGCCTTCAGGCAGGGGGCTGACGGCGTGCTCATACTTGGTTGCCGGGGAGGCGATTGTCATTTCCAGGACGGTAATTATGAGGCGAGGAAGAGGGTTTACCTAATTCATAGAATACTTGAGTCTTACGGGATTGAGAAGGAAAGGCTCAGGATAGAGCTGTCGATGGACCCCGAGGGTAAAAGAATTCTGCAGCTTGTGAAGGAGATGAGCGACAGACTCAAGGAATTGGGCCCGATGAAAAGGATGGGGGAGCGTGTAGGAGTTGTGTTCTCAGCCTAGGAGAAAGGAAACGAAGATGGCAGAGAAACCGAAGGTTGCTATTTGCTGGCTCGGCGGCTGTGGGGGTTGTGACGAGGCAGTTGTCGATATAAACGAAGTGCTTTTGCGTGTGGCAAACGCCTTTGAGTTAGTACTGTGGCCGGTGGCGCTGGATTTCAAATATCATCGCATCGAAGGGATGCACGATGGCGAGATTGCATTGAGCATTGTCAATGGGAATATCAGGAACTCTGAGCAAGAGGAAATAGCCAAATTGCTTCGTAAGAAATCTCAACTTGTGCTAGCCTTCGGTGCCTGTGCTTGCTTTGGGGGAACTCCCGGGCTAGCTAACCTCACTACCAAGGAGGACATCTTCAACTGGGTCTATCGGGATGCTCCTACTGTCGTCAACCCCAATGGAAATTATCCTCAGACTAGGAGTTATGTCGATGGAAAGGAGCTCACTCTTCCCGAATTCTATGGTCAGGTCTATGCATTGAACGAGATAATTGAGGTTGACTATTACCTGCCTGGATGCCCTCCCCCTCCCTACCTGGTGATGAGTGCTGTGAGCGCAGTCTTGGAGGATAAACTGCCCCCAAAAGGTTCAACATTGTCCCCCCACAGGGCCTTGTGTGATACCTGTCCCCGAAATAAAACTATACCGTCTAGGATAGCACTGAAGGATATCAAGAGGATTCATGAGGTGGAGGCTGAACCTGACTCTTGCTTCCTGGCACAGGGGATAATCTGTCTAGGGCCTGCCACTCGCACTGGTTGCGGAGAATCCTGTATTAATATCAATATCCCCTGCCGGGGATGTTTCGGCCCGGTTGAGGGAGTAGTAGACTCTGGGGCAAAGTTTGTCTCCGCCCTGGCGTCCATTCTAGATGCAGATGATGAAGAGCAGGTGGCGAGAATTACGAGCCAGATAGTTGACCTTGTGGGATACCTGTACCGGTTTTCACTACCGATTTCGATATTGAATAGAAGAAGGGTCTAAGGAACCCGGTGAAATCAAGGTGAGATATGAGCCAGAAGATAACCATAAATCCAATCACCAGACTTGAAGGACACGGCAAGATCGAGATTTTCCTTGACGACAAGGGCAATGTGGACGACGCCTACTGGCAAGTAGTGGAGCTCAGGGGTTTTGAAAGGTTCTGCCTTGGCAGGCCGGCAGAGGAGTTGCCGCGGATAGTCCCTAATATTTGTGGCGTTTGCCCCACCCCCCATAATATGGCATCTGTGAAAGCCCTCGACGACCTGTATGGAGTGGAGCCAACACCTACTGCCAAGCTCATAAGACAGCTCCACTACAACGCCTTTATGGTGGAAGATCACTTTCTCCACTTCTTCTTCCTCGCTGGACCGGACTTTGTACTTGGACCAAATGCTGACCCTGTAGAACGGAATATTCTTGGCGTAGTCAAGAAGGTAGGATTGGACATCGGTACCAAGGTCATCGAGGTAAGGAAAAGGTGCCGTGAGATAATTCGGCACATCGCTAGTAAGCCCCCCCATCCTGAAGGGGGCTTACCTGGAGGGGTTACCAAGGGGATCACTGAGGAGGACAGGAGATGGATAAAGGAGACAGCCGACTTCTCTGTTGAATTTGCTCGGTTTAGTTTGGAACTATTCAAGCAGATTGTCCTAGACAACAAGGAATACCTGAACCTTGTCCTCAGTGACGCTTATAAGATTAGCACCTACTATATGGGGCTGGTGGATGAGAGTAATAGAGTAAACTTTTATGAAGGCAAATTGAGAGTGGTCAATCCCAAGGGGGATGAATACGCCCTGTTTGATTATCACGATTATATTAGCCACATAGGAGAGTGGGTCGAACCCTGGACATATATAAGGCTAACTCACCTGAGGAAGATAGGGTGGAATGGTTTGAACGATGGTAAGGCTACCTCACTGTATCGTGTAGGGCCCCTTGCCCGGTTAAACGCAGCTGAAGGTATGTTGACACCACTGGCGCAGAAGGAATATGAGGCGATGTTTGAGATATTGGGTGGCAAGCCGAGTCACCATACTCTGGCTTACCATTGGGCCAGATTAATTGAAGCCCTCCAAGCTGCGGAGCATATGCAAAGGATTGCTGATGATCCTCTGCTGACCAGTAAAGATATTCGCAATATGGACTTCAAATTGAACAGGATTGGCATTGGTTGTGTCGAAGCAGCGCGTGGGACGTTGCTCCACCATTATGAGACTGATGGTAACGGAATAATCACAAAAGTGAACCTCATCGTAGCGACTCAGCACAACGCTGCTCCTATATGTCTATCTGTGAAAAAAGCTGCTACGGGGTGCATCAAAGGGACGGAAGTTAAGGAAGGTTTACTCAATATGGTAGAAATGGCTTTTAGAGCCTATGACCCGTGTCTGGGCTGTGCTACCCATGCTTTGCCAGGCCAAATGCCCCTGATAGTGAACATAAGGGGTCGGGATGGCAATCTAATACGAACTGTGCAGAGAGCGTAGCCTCATGTGAAGGGCTGACGCTAGAGATAGTTTAGAGTTGTTATCCGGCTCGGGGTGGGCGGATAAGATTAAGAGGATGGCATAGTATGCAGCGCTGCCCAGCTTTCGATACTCTTTTGACCGCTATTTGGCTGGAGACGGCCGCTGTTCAGTTCTCAATACTTTCATATATGACGTTGTCAGAGAAACTGAAGCCATCAAATAGTAGGTAGCCCTACGCAGATGACTAGCATGCTTCCCAAAGAACAAAGTGCGACCGAATACACCCCTGAAGAGAGAGCACTCATGTTCCGGGTCATGATATGGGTCAGTTTGCGATGGCTGGCTATCGTCGGGATTGTCATTGTCACCCTAGTGGCCACAAAGGCGTTTCACATTGGCTTCCCTACCCTTCCAGTGTACGCCACTTGCGCCGCTATAGCTTTGTATAATCTGTTCCTCCTTCGCCAGTCACAACGTCTGAAAGCAGAAGAACCCGGCCTCGTGGTAAAGAAAGCTGAGACTTTCGGCAACATTCAGACCTTTCTTGACTTGGCGGCGTTAACAGTGCTTCTACATTTCACGGGGGGGATAGAAAACCCCTTTATATCTTTATATCTGATCCACACCATTGGAATTAGCATAGTGCTCCCTAAGAGGAGGGCATATGAGCTGACCACTTTAGCAATCTTGATGGCTACGCTGTTGGCGTTTTTGGAGTATGCTGAGGTAATACCTCACGTCAATCTCCAGGGATTTGTGCTTCCCTATCGATACAGTGAATTGAGCCGTGTCAGCGGGGTTCTGGCTGCCCTGGCAGCTTTGGTATACGCCGGCACCTACGTGACCACGGCTGTCTCCGGGGAGCTGAGGAGAAGACAACGAGAAGTGGTAAAATTGAGGGATCAGCTCCTCGAAAAAAGGGCGATGGAGCTGGAGCAGACATCCAGAGAGATAGCCAAACTAGAAGAGGAAAGGCGTCAATTTGTCCGGTTTCTCGGCGTTGTTGCTCATGACCTCCAGTCTCCTCTTGTAGCAACCCTTAGTGTCCTATCCTATATATTAGATGGGTATACTGGGCAGATTACAGACGGGCAAAGAGATTTGATGCAAAGGGCTGTCCGGAGAATCGATGGGCTGCTAACACTAATTACTGACCTATTAGACATCCCCCGCATTGAAACCGGTCAGATAACGCGCGAGATGCGGGATATCTCTTTGAATGAAGTCATCAAACGATCTGTGGAAGGCCTTGATAGCTTGTCAAAACAGAAGGGGTTAGCACTGAGAGTGGAATTACCTCAAACCTCACCTAAGGTCTACGGTTCGAGCCGCAGGCTACAGCAAGTGGTGACCAATCTGGTAAGTAATGCTATCAATTATACCCACGAGGGTATGGTATTGGTCAGGGCTACTGAGAGCGACAGCGAAGTCCGGCTTGAAGTGATAGACAGTGGGATAGGCATTTCACCTGAGGATTTACCACGGCTGTTCACTGATTTCTTCCGCGGTAGTAATGTGGAGATCAAGGGAACCGGATTGGGGCTATCTATATCCAAGAGGATAGTCGAAGCTCATGGGGGCAGAATTTGGGCTGAAAGTCCTGATCCGGAAACAAACAAGGGAAGCAAGTTTACTGTTACCCTTCCGAAAAAGCGAATTGCTGTCCAACCAGAAAAGGAATAGCAAACCCAGGTCGGGTTGTAGCAAATAGATAGTTAAGGAGGTAATCGGACATGAAACAGAAAGCCAAGATCCTGATTGTTGATGACGATGTTGACCTTGTGACAGTAATGAGAGGGGCTTTGGAAAGCAAGGCTTATGAGGTAGTCGTGGCCTATAATGGAAAAGAGGGACTAGAAAAGGCCAAAAAGGAAAAGCCTGATTTAGTTATCTTGGACATCTTGATGCCTGTAATGGATGGATTCACCTTTGCTGATCTTTTTAATAAAGAGCCATCGCTGGCAAAAATTCCAGTCATAGCGCTGACCAGCTTCTCTGAGTCACTAGGGCAGCCCTTTCCCTTCGAAGTTTGTGAATATATTGTAAAACCCCTAAAACCTAAGGAGTTAATCGCCAAGGTCGAGGAGCGTCTCAAAAGGGGAAGCTCTCAGACATAGGAATGTGCCCTGCCTGCCAATAAGACGAGGACGGAACGTCTAATGTAGCTGAGGCTAATTGGCGCGCTACGTCACACTCTGGTTATTACGCAGTGAAAGGGCTGTGTAAAAGACGGCTTTAAGCCACCTATCCCTATTCATATCTACAAC
>CAZNKW010000032.1:5625-9353 GCA_964573655.1 uncultured Dehalococcoidia bacterium | reverse complement strand
TGGTAGCGCAAGAACCGGTCAATGGCCTTGGCTGCGCTTTTTATGGAGTGATAGACAGGCAAGCCTGCATCACAGCATTTCTGCTGTAATTCTAAGGTTCTTTGCAGGTCCCGGGTTGAGAGGATGCCGTGAATTACCACCGCTGTGGGTTTACCCACTTCATGATGAACCTTGATAGTAGCATCGGTAAAAATATCAGGCCAGATGTTGTAAGAAGCGCCCACATATGGCCATTCGGAGTTATTGATACTGACATGTGTCACCAGTAAATCAAAACCCTTATAGTCAGCCAATCTCCTGAGGATAGCGTAATGGCCTTCGCCGGATGCTATATTTGTAATGTCAAAGGGATTGTTTAGGATCATTCCAGCGTCGGTCTTAACGAAATTCCTAATCTCTTGGCTAATCTCTTTTTGAAGTTGCTGAGGTAACGGTGGTAGGATAAAGCCAGCCTCAGCATGCCCGTCAGTAGCCAAGACGTTGAATCCACCACCACCTCCACATGTAGCCACCCTCCTTCCTTTGGGGAGAGATAGGTATGAGAAGGTGACCATCATATCAACCAGCTCCTCTAAGTCGTAAACCCGTATTGCTCCAGCTTGCTGCAGAAGTCTGTCCCATACTTCGTTGGACCCAGCTAAAGCGCCGGTATGGGAGGCAACTGCCCTTGCTCCAGCTGGGGTGTAACCAGCCTTGAGGATTATGACTGGCTTTGTAGCTGACAGCTCCTTCAGAACTCGATGAAACCGCTGGCCATCTTTTACGCCCTCAATATAGGAGGCGATTATCTTAGTCTCGACATCTTTGGTGAAGTACTCAAGTAATTCGCTTTCATCGATATCGCAGGCATTTCCATAAGAGATAGCCTTACTGAAGCGAACCCCCCTCAGGGCAGCGGCTCGAATCAAATAGATAATGCTGCCACCACTCTGGCAGATAAGAGCTACCTCTCCCCTCTCCTTGGGAAAATCGGAGGCATAGGATAATCCCACCTCGGGGTGATACACACCTAAGCAGTTAGGACCAAGTATTCGGATTCCACTAGCTTGAGCCAAATGGCAGACCTCTATTTCCAGTTGTTTGCCCTCGCGGCTTCCGCTTTCAGAGAAGCCGGCGGTATAAATGGAGACCACCTTTACTCCTTTAGCGGCACAGTCTTTAATCAGTTGGGGCACCGCAGGAGCTGGTATACAGCAGATGACATAGTCAACTGGCTCGGGGACGTCTTTGATGTTGGCGTAGACCTTTACGCCTGAAACCTCACCACCTTTAGGGTTAAGTGGATAGACTCTACCCTGGAAGCCAGAATCGAGCAGACTATCAAGGAACGCCTGTCCCAAATTGCCTGGAGCAACCCCGGCAATGGCTACTGAGGTAGGGTTAAAGATTGATTCTAGGTTTTCCTTTCTATTCATGTCGTCAAGTTGAACTAGAAGGCACCAGACTGGGAGGTGAGAGCTTGACCACTGCATTATACTCAGGAGGACAGACTTCCATGCAGGTCCCGCACTTAACACACTTCGTCTGGTCAATGACCTTTATTTTGCCTTTTTCACCGCTAATTGCCTCGGCAGGGCAAGTTAGCACGCAGTGCTCACACCCCCTATCACACTTATCAGGGAGAATATAGTAAGCGATAAGCTCTTTACACACCAGTGCCGGGCAGCGGTGTTCCATAATGTGGGCTTTATACTCACTGCGAAAATAGCGGATGGTGGTAAGAACAGGATTGGGTGCTGTTTGCCCTAAGCCGCAAAGGGAGCCTTGCTTAATATCCTCAGCTAACTCAACAAGTAAATCGATATCCTCTGTCTTACCCTGGCCCTTTACGATGTCCGTCATTATATCCAGCATCTGCTTTGTCCCTAGCCGGCACATGGTGCACTTGCCACAGGACTCCTTTTGAGTGAAGTCAAGGAAATAGTGGGCAGCATCTACCATGCAGTTGTCCTCGTCCATCACTATCATGCCTCCAGAACCCATCATTGCCCCAACCTCAGTGAGGGAGTCAAAGTCAATAGGGGTGTCAATTAGGCTTTCGGGGAGGCATCCTCCTGACGGTCCGCCGATCTGCACCCCCTTAAATTTCTTATCCTTTGGCACCCCACCCCCAACCTCATAAATAAGCTGGCGCAAGGTTGTGCCCATAGGCACCTCTACTAGCCCGGTGTGAGCTATCTTGCCTGCCAGGGCAAAGACGGCTGTGCCCTTACTACCCTCCGTCCCCATGCCAGTATACCAATCCGCACCGTGAGCAATAATCAGGGGAACACTGGCAAAGCTCTTTACATTATCCACTATGGTTGGTTTCCCCCATAAACCAGACACAGCGGGGAAAGGAGGTCGATGTCGAGGCATACCCCTTTTGCCTTCAATAGAAGCTATCATCGCTGTCTCCTCCCCGCAGACGAAAGCACCAGCGCCTTGCACCACTTCAATTTGAAAGCGGAAACCACTGTCTAGAATATCCTTGCCCAATAGCCCTAATGCTTTTGCCTGCTCTACAGCGATTCTAAAGCGTCTCACTGCCAGGGGATATTCCGCCCGAACATAGATATAGCCATATGGGCTGCCCAGGGCGTAACCAGCGATAATCATTCCCTCTATGACTGAGTGTGGGTCGCTCTCCAAAAGAGCGCGATCCATAAAAGCGCCTGGGTCACCTTCATCGGCATTACAGAGGACATACTTTGGTTTTCCCGATGCGTTGTAGCATATTTCCCACTTCTCACCCACCGGGAAGCCAGCCCCTCCCAGCCCTCTCAGTCCAGATAGTTTGATCCCGGCAATTATTTCCTCTGGGGGCATCCCTAGTGCCTTGACTAAGCCACTATAGCCATCGTTGGCAATATATTGATTTATATTCTCAGGGTCGATATAGCCACAGTGACGCAGAATGAGGCGCAACTCGCTTTCAAACCGAGGTAACTCTGGGATGAAAGGAACCCCTCCCTTGCCTATCTCGAAAGTACCTAGGGCAAGCTCAAGACAAGGGTCATCACCTAGAATGTAGCCTGCCACAAGTCGGGGGACAATCTCTGGGGTTATATTAGCGTAGCAGACGCTGAAGTTGTCTCGTTTAATGATGACCACTAAAGGTTCGGCATAGCAAAGCCCTATGCAGCCAACTTGGGTGATGAGAGCCTCGGCCTTTTGGCGTTTTATCTCTGCCTCGAAAGCCTTGAGCACACCGATGACCCCAGCTGCTCTGCCACAAGTAGCCGTGCCAATGAGAATACGGGGTTTTTCGCTCTGTTGAAGAGCTTCCCACTCCGAGTTTGCCTGACGCTGAATTTCATCGAAAGTCATTTATCTCAGGTATCTGATTGAGTCTTTTCCTTAAACCCAGTCAAAACCTCCTCTACCTTGAAAGACGTCATCTTAGGATGAATATCTTCACCAATTACAGTCACCGGACCGAGGACACAGCAACCAATACAGGCTACCCTATTGAGGCTGAATTCTTCATCTGGGGTGGTTTCCCCCACCTTAATTTCCAGTTCCCTTTCCAATGCTTCCAAAACAAGCCTCCCTCCTTTCATATGGCAAGCAGTCCCCAGACATACCTTAATCGGATGTCTCCCCATTGGTGTAAAGCGAAACTGATTGTAGAAGGTGGCTACACCGTAGATAGTACTCGCCGCGATTGGCATAAAATTGGCAATTTCTAGCATTGCCTCTCGAGGCAGGTAGCCGAACTTCTCCTGCACTTCTTGTAAGATGGTGAT
>CAZNKW010000032.1:0-5525 GCA_964573655.1 uncultured Dehalococcoidia bacterium | reverse complement strand
GCCTCTTTCCTTTTGTCTATCTCATGCTTGACAAAACCATCGTGGGGGCTTATCGGCCCCTCAATTTCCTTTAAACTTATTAGCTTCTTATCTCTAAGGCTCATTTCCTGCGCTCTATTCTAAAGCCCGACTTTACTGACTAGCTCCCTTACTCCGATTCGCAGAGGAGAATCTGGGGGAAGCTCTGTGATTGGTAATCCCTTCACCTCTAGATTAGCCATCCCTGGGTCCTGGGGTATAGTAGCCACCAGTTCGAAACCATGCCTATCAATCGTCTGCGTTATCTCAGGAGGCAGCCCATTCAGGGAGCGATTAATCACCAGACAAATCTTGCCAACCTGGGTCCTCAATTCCTTCATTAGTTCTTTCATGGCGGCTGCGGTGTTGATGCCTCGTTGGGTAACGTCAGAAATAATGAGCAGGATATCTATATCCTTGGTTGTCTGACGGCTGATGTGCTCCATTCCAGCTTCACTATCAATGACAACATAGCGGTAATTTTGGCCTAGCCGATCGATGGAAAGACGCAGCATATTGTTGGCGGCGCAATAGCACCCCGGTCCTTCAGGGCGCCCCATGGCCAAAAGATCGAACCCCTTCGATTCCACCAGGGCTGACATTATCTTATAGTCCAGGTAGTCTTGTTTAGGCGTCGTGGGGCTGAGGCTGCCGAGTTTTATGGCCTCTGTCATTTCCTCTCGTATTCTGCCCACTGTATTGCCCAGCGACACACCGAGAGCCTGATGGAGGTTGGTGGCAGGGTCTGCATCAATAGCCAATACAACTCCTTTCTGAGAAAGGAGTTGTATAAGCAGAGTAGCAATGGTAGTCTTGCCGGTTCCTCCCTTGCCGGCAACGACAATAGTGGTAGTCATATCTCCCCTAGGTTTTCAGCTTGGCTGCAAAACCTGGCAGGAAAGCGGGGATTTCACTAGCCTCCCTGGGGCCAACTACGATCTCCCAGTCTGGCAGAGCTTCTCCCAACTCGCCTTTAATTCGAGCTACTTTCCCTGGGATAACCAGCTTCCTATGCTTCACCTTGTCTGCAATACCGCATTTCTTAATAAACGGAGCAACTGAATCACCGGTGAACTTGCCCGCTGCCCAACCAGTGAGGACGCCAAGCCCTTCGGTATCCTTCACACAAAGAAAGGACGGGACTTTGCTTCCTTCGATTTCTGAGGATACGATGAAGTAAGTCAACGCCCAATTCGAGGTGACCAGAACGGGAGATTGTTCGTTGGGCTCGCCTATCTTATAATACTTTTCCTCTACTGACATAGGCATTCGAGGGTCGGTATAAATATTGAGCCTTTGAACCAGTAGGGGAAGCAGGGAGTGTTTATCTACGTTGGAAAGGACAATAATCCCGGCGTATTTAATTAAGAAAAGAGAAGCAGCCAGGATTTCCTTCAAGCCATCCTTGGCCAGAAAACAGGGGAAGGCAATGGTCGGGTAACCAAGGGGTCTGAAGGTCTGCTTTATGGCTGCCCGGCGAATAAAAGTCTGGTCTTTTATTTCCTCCATCAAGTTCTTGGAACCGGGGTCCAGGACCAGTTCATCCAGCTTCTCCTCCTTCAATCTAGTGGTCAGGGGGATAAGTTCCTCAATGCTCCCAGCGCGAACACCCAAGGGTGTAGGAGACTGCTTGATCTTGGGGATGGCCTTTTCCAAATTCTCCTTTGTTATGGGGTAAAGAAGAGGCCTCCTATCGGCGCAAATATCCCTGGCTGAGAAGAGGGCATCCATGTTCTCCGAGATTAGAACCATCCCCAGGTCTGTGCTTTCATAGACCCTCTTTACCAGAGCTTCGAATTTAGACCTATCCCCCGATTCAAAATGGAGGGCGAGAAGATTCGCTTTAAGGGTCAGCCCAATCCAAGGGAACTCCAGTTCCTTTATCTTCCTTATTTTCCCTTCGATTTCCCTTTCACTTTCCTTGTCAGAGATAAGCAAAGCAATACCAGGTTGATGGACGAAGGTCTTTTCGTGCCTGTATATCACCTCTTCATTCCCGATTTTCAGGGCCTTCTCGCCGGAACCTATGGTAACCAGTTTTATTGCTGGGGCTAAGGCATCTTCGAGCTCTGCTTTTACCTCCAGGGAAAGATAGGGGCATTTTGCCAGTGTCGTTCCCCCCGAGGCTAACTTCATGGCGAAGGCGAAACAGGTGGGGAAACCACACTCCTTGCAATTCTTCTTGCCTGATTCAGGGAGCTTCTTAACAATATCGGTTCCTTTAATCGGCATGACAACCTCCTACCTAGTTAATCAGGGAAGCTCGACTTCGCCTTTTATCCAGGGATGTCCCACCTTTTCCAGGAATGCGGCAAGCTCTTCTGCAGTCTTAGCATCCTCTTCAGTGGCTATCTTGTCATACAGGTCCTTAGGGATAGCATCCTTATATCTTTCTTTTATCGCCTTGGGCATCCATACTACCCTTCGAATACCTCCGTCGGCTTGGAAGAATTTTGAAGACCTGACGAGTTCTAGAGCCATTCCGCAGGAGCCCTCTACCTGCTTTCCTCCAGAGGTCGTCCCAGCCATCTTAGAAAAAGGCAGCCCGGCCACTGTATCACCGACAAAGTCCCGATGCACAATGCCGAAAGCATCTACCTCGGGGATATAAAAGCAGATGGACTGGAAGCAGCCGCAGGAGGTGTGGGGATGCTCAAAGGCGCTATAAAGATAAACTTGGTCAAAGGAACCCAGAGACCTTTCTTTGGCGATCTCGTCTATCCCGCTATACTCCCCCTTTACTGGGTCTACTAGTTCACCTTTGGGCACGGCGAATACCGGGCCTTCTGGATCAAGTTTATACGCTGCTCTTCCATCAAACCAGTTGATTGCCCCGCAGTTGGCCACCCGGTCAGGAGTGATGAAGCAAATATGGGTGGGAGCGAAGCTCTGGCAGAGAACACAGCCATAGAATGTATCTACATCCTCATCCCTCAAGCCCCTTAATCTCTCATCCCTGGCCTCATAGACCTTCAGGGCTTGGGGAAGTAACTCTTCTACCTTCTTCTCGTCCGTGATAAAGGTAATGGAGATCTTTTCAATGACCGGCAGCTCTGAAGTGTAGAGGAAGATGAGCATATCACCTATCTCTTTCAAGGAATTGAGCCCTTTTTTGAAAGAGGATTTGTTCAATCTTATCCATATGTCTTGTCTCTGATTCATATGATAGAGTCCTTCTATATAATTGCAGTACATGTGTATCCTTCTCTCAATCACTGGCTCCATATCCTTCTCCAGTTGCTCTCCAGCAACATCGACCAAGACAGCCAGGGGATAGCTTCCCACCTCCTGCATATCTTTTATATCAGGTCCGATAACCTCCACCTTTTCATGCTCCACTTCTTCTGGGTTCTTCAAGGTTACCAGCTCAAATTTGCTCTTCACCTTCGGTCCACCAAATTCAACGTAGAGGTCCTCTTTTCTAACCGTCTCTCCCTCATATTGAGGACCCATGTCCACATGAAACTCTGCCATACTTATTTCTCCTTTCTCATATTAATTCTTATTATTCTGGCCCCGATTTATCGGTCGACAAGACTCTTCGAGGGGAAGTATCTCGAGACCCTTGCCTTCAAAGAGCCTGCTCTGACGAAGGAAAGGTTCGGGGTGACCGTTACCCTCCCTTTTTCAGGTTAGAAATCAAGCTATCCAGAAATGCCTTCCACTGCTCATCTTTCCTGAAATTGGGAAGAGAGTAGTCAGCATTAGGATAAACATACTTACAAAGGGTCATCGTTTTCAAATGTGGTGCGAAGTGCTTTAGTGTGGAAAGGGCTTGTCCCCCGAGGTCGGTCCTGAAACCGAAGAAGATGACTAGGTCGTGATTACCCTCCTTTCTAACCCCCGGCCACTCCGCATCCTTGAGGTGATTGACTATTTCCACCGCATCATAGACACTATCTGGTTTTACCCCCAGTTCTGTCATCTTCCCTTTAACATGGGCTGTGGCGCATATGGGGATATTGGCTGTTTTGGCTATTTCCAGAGCATACTCCAGAAGAAGCTTTCCATCGAGCGACAGTTCCAGCAGCCGAGGACCCAGTACCAGCAGAGGTCTCTTGGCCCGTTGAATCAAACCGGCATACTCCTCCGCATCCTCTATTACCTTAGCTGCCTTTATCCCGGTGAGCACATTTACCCGATGAAGCGGTAATACCATATTGTCCTCCTTCCTTTTAGTGGATGACAGCCTCTAGAGGTACTTTGCTGGGATATGTCCCTATCAAGGTAGGCAGGCTCAAAACAGGCTTGGGCTGCCAGCCAATCTCTTTCAGGTATGCCAGGGCCTCTTTCTTGTAGACAATGGGAAGGTCCCTATCAGTCCTAACATAAAGATGGAGGTCTTCCGGGAGCCCGCCCCCCATATACTTCTTGTACAGGGAGATGTAATGATTCAACTTGATTCCCCTACCCTGAGGAGTATCGTTTTTCCGGATACAGAGCTTGGGGATGCTCACCATCGCCTTCTCCTTTGTCTCTGTGACATAAATCAGGTGCTCAGGAGAAGGCTCCCCGGTATTAACCAACTCCCTTTTCCTCCCATCCATCACCGTCCAGTCATCCTCTCCCTTTTTCGAGAGGTAGAGTCTTCTGTATTTTGAGGAGTGCGGTCCCAGTATCACCGGTATTCCCAGCCGGTTACAGCCAGTGGCAATGCTGGCTGCCTTCTGCGAGTAAGCCCCCCAGGCCACCCCAACAGCCCCAACACGGTTGAGAATATAGTCAGCAATAACCTCGTAGTTTGCCCTCAGGGGGAGGGTGGCGAAGATATTGGCTATCTTTATAGCTGCTCCCGTAATGTGCGCGTTGGCTACACAGGAGCCCACATTCACCACCCCACCAGCATCAAAACTGCCAGGATACTTATCATAGATGGTCTTGCCATCGGCGTCTTTCTTCATTCCAGCTACCATGGCACTACAGCCGCTAAGGACAACGATATACCTCCTCCGGGCAAATTCCTCCACCATCTCAATCAAATCTTCCATGTCAGGGAAATTGGAGCAGCCTACAAAGGCGACAACCCCTGGTATAGTGCCCAATACTATAGGTGCCCCGACATTCCGTATCTCCGTATCCATAATGGGTCCACGCCCTGCCCTTACGTTATAGGCTTCCTTGCTGGCGGCTAACTGCATTATGGTGAAAATAGGAACATGGCGAGGGCACTCCTGCTCACACTTACCACAGCCGATACACTGGTCGAAGATTTCTCTTAACAGTGCGAAATTTCCTTCAGCGACCTGGTGTATCCCTTTGCCAATGGAAAATAGATTGGGGCAAACCCTCTCGCATATCTCGCATTCCCGGCAGACTTTGGCCAGCTCCTGGGCTTCCTTTTCGGTTATAAGCTCCTTCTTCCTTTGCGGGGCAAGTTTCAGGGCCACCTTTACGGCTACCTCTCCTGCCTTCTCATGGTCTAGGATGAGGAACTGTTTTCCCTTCTCTACCATCTCTTTCACTATCTCATCCGCATCCCTTTCGGAGGCATCCTCAAGCCCATAGCA
>CAZNKW010000031.1:0-9355 GCA_964573655.1 uncultured Dehalococcoidia bacterium | reverse complement strand
ACTACTTTCTATTACTGTATTTCTTTGTCTCTTTTTCTTACAGTCTTGCCAGGAGCAAGCCAAAGAGCACTCGGAGCAAGGGATTCCCACTGGGAAATGCAATTGCCTACTGAGAGCTATGGACAACCTAGCCCTGACCTTTGGCAGGTCTCACACTGGGGATTAGACTCACAAGTGATAATGGGCTTAGCCTCTCGCCGGTGTCGGTGTCTTGCCGACATTTTGCCGACAAAATGTGTAATACAAGCTGGTATGGACGGACATGTCCTGGTTTTGCCACCAGACCAGACAGGGTATTACGCCACCTGGTGAGATTAACTGCCACGCGGGGCTCATGATTCGCACACAGAAGGTCGTATACGCAAATCTATACGTACAAGTAAGTATCCAATGGCGTTGGATAGTTAGCATTTTGCCAAAGACTTCCCCGTACAGGGCGATATTGCTAGGCATAAAATCCATTCCTTCCGAAAGCAGTACAGCATGCATTTGTATCTGCTAACACAGGATGGTATAATTAACCCTTAAGCGGAAGATGCTCCGTGGCATTAAGTAGTGGGCAGAAAGAACAGCCGCAAAGTGAGGAGGATAGTATGACAGACGAAAACAAACACAGCCATAGTGGAGGCGGACCGCCTCTTGCAGGTGCTATTTGGTTCATTGGTTGGTTGTTCACTATTGCTTATGCTAATCTTGTCTGGTGGAAAATCATACTCGGTATAGTGGTCTGGCCATACTATTTGGGCTTGGCAGTGAGCTAGAACATCCCGGTGAATCTTCTCCTAGGCAGAATCAGCCGCACCCTCACCTCAGCTCAATTCCTAGGGCAATAATTCCTTGGAACTATATTCCGTTCTCAAATTACTATTATTCGTTCGTTGGGATAATATAAGTAATCAACCCTTTGAGATTCGTTCTTGTCGTGATTAACATAATAAGCCTGGGCTATGGCCGGGTCGACCTTGGCAATAGCGTCCCAGTTCCACGGCGGCGGGGCACATTCGGGACACCAGTGCCCGACTATAATGAGTCTAGGAGTAGCCTCAAACTCATGTCCGAAGCCGCACTTCCATTTGAGCTTCAATTTAATGTCGATAAACTCTCTTGAGAGACATAGACCGCCCCTTGATCTGGCCAATTCCTGCATATCCCTTAGCGTATACTCTTTGGTTTGGGGGTCTTCCTTGGTCTGCCGTTCTTTGTCCTCTTTCTCAACAACGTATTCGTCCCAGCCGGGGATGTTTTCCCACGCCTGGCGGCTGCCGAAAAAGGCCTTGATCTTCTCTTCCTCGTTGTTTTTTATCCATTTCCATGGGTCTGCCATTCTCTTCATAAAGGCTTTGACGATAAAAGTGGGGGCGATGCTTGCGCCTAGTTTCAAATATGCCGGGATAGTATCCTCTACTTGCTTCACATGGTCTTCATATGAGTGCCGCCAGTGGCCCAGGTATTTGTTGAGAACCCAGCTGTCCTCATACCAGCCGCAGTGGAAGTTCCTTATACCGAACCAGTTGCGGGGCATTATCTTTCTGTAATCCCCTAAACCGAACATTTTGAAAAATCGTTCTAGGTAATCACTGTAGACAACCCTGCAGGATGGGCCGCCTCCCATGTTGTACACCCGACCATAAAAGTCCTCCGGGCACTCCAGGGTTTGCACCAGGCCGTACCCTGCGTCTTCACTGGTTATGATTTCGATGTGGGTATTGGGAGGCTGGTGGAACATGATAGGGTTCATAAGGGAGTATAAATTGGGAATGACAATAAAGGTCTGCCGTAGCGAGGCCCAGTATTGTAGGCCCGATTCTATAACTGTTTTCTCTGCAGCTATTTTTGCTGCGCTATAATAATCGCCGACGCTTGGTCTGAGGGGGTCGCCCACCCTTATCCAATGGATGGGCGGGAGCCTGTCTCCATACGTAGCTAGGGAACAGATATAAACTAGCCGGACATCGCCACCATTGTTTGGCTGTTTCTTGATCGCTTCGACTATGTTCTTAGTGCCCTCGAAGTTTGTCCTTCTGGTAGTTTGCGGGTCGTGGTCTGCTGCTGGAGAGATTATGGCAGCCGGATGGAGGACGTGGTCTACTCCGTTAACCGCCTCCAATACATCACCGGGGTTGCGCAAATCCCCCCAGACAATCCTTATTCCTTCCTGACCTTCATATTTGGCAAAGGCCTTCTTGTTTTTCTTAGAAGGTCTGAGCAAAAGCACAATGTTGTATTTGTCCTTTCTTCTAAGCAGCTCTTTGAAGGCTTCGCCACCCATGGAGCCTGATGCACCGGTCAGGAGTACTTTTTTCTTGGCCATCTTTTCACCTCCAAAATTTTCGTAGTGCTCCGATAAATCAGAGCACTACATTTTTAAGCCGGCAGTGATGACAACCACCTTTTTGGCGCCTTTCCCTATTAGAGGGCAAATCTCACCATCCTGTCCCTTTTCTTTTGAAGAATACGGCAGCTAGTGGTGGCAGATTGATGGTTAGAGAATAGGGGCGACCATGCAAAGGAATCGGTGCGGCTTCCACCCCACCCAGGTTACCTTGACCACTGCCCCCATATTCCTTGGCGTCGCTGTTCAATAGTTCGCTCCAGAATCCCGACTGTGGCACACCGACTCGATAGTTGAAGTGGGTCACAGGGGTAAAGTTACACACAGCTAACACAATGTCGTTCGTGGAGCGTGCTCTGCGGACAAGACTAATGACGCTGTGCTCCACATCGTTACAGTCAATCCATTCAAAGCCTGCCTGTTCAAAGTCCAATTGATAGAGGGCTGGCTGGCTTCGGTAAAAGCGGTTTAGGTCGCTAACCCACCGCTGGAGGCCGGAATGCGGTGGATACTGAACAAGGTGCCATTCCAGACTCTCATCGTGGACCCACTCCCGCCACTGACCAAACTCCCCACCCATGAACAGCAGCTTTTTCCCTGGCTGAGCGTACATATATCCCAAAAGAAGCCTTAAGTTGGCAAACTTCTGCCAGTCATCCCCCGGCATCTTGTCCAGGAGCGAGCCTTTGCCATATACAATCTCATCATGGGAAAGTGGCAGGATAAAGTTCTCAAAGAAAGCGTATACCAGGCGGAAGGTGAGATTATTGTGATGATACTTCCGGTAAACGGGGGCTTTGGCCATATATTCCAGAGTATCGTGCATCCAGCCCATATCCCACTTCAACCCAAAGCCCAGACCCCCCAGATAGGTCGGTCGAGAAACCATGGGCCAAGCAGTGGACTCCTCTGCGATAGTCTGCGCATTAGGATTTTCCTCATATACTGCTTGGTTGAAGCGCCGCAAGAAAGCAATAGCCTCCAAGTTTTCCCGCCCGCCATACCTGTTAGGTAGCCATTCACCCTCTTTCCGCCCGTAGTCCAGATAAAGCATGGAAGCAACTGCGTCCACCCGCAGACCGTCGACGTGATATTTGTTCAGCCAGAACAGGGCGCTGCTAAACAGAAAGCTCCTCACCTCGTTGCGGCCATAGTTAAAGATAAAGCTGTTCCAGTCAGGGTGGAGCCCCTGTCTAGGATCATCGTGCTCGTAGAGGTGAGTTCCATCAAAGTAACCGAGTCCATGTTCGTCGTTGGGAAAATGAGAGGGCACCCAGTCAAGGATTACACCTATATTGTGCTGGTGTAAATAGTCAATGAGGTACATAAAATCCTGCGGTGTGCCATAACGGCTGGTGGGGGCAAAGTAGCCAGCAGTTTGGTAGCCCCAGGAGCCGTAAAAGGGGTGCTCCATCACAGGCAAGAATTCAACATGGGTGAACCCCATCTGCTGTACATACTCCGCCAGTCTGGGAGCCAGCTCTCGGTAGGTGAGGGGGCGATTGCCTTCCTCAGGCACCCGTCGCCAGGAGCCCAAATGTACCTCATAAATAGAAATGGGAGCATCTAAAGCGTTTCGCTCACACCGTTTTTCCGTCCATGCTTGGTCTCCCCAAGCGTAATCTAATTCCCAGACTATCGAGGCTGTCCGGGGAGGAATCTCGCTATATAAAGCTAATGGGTCGGCTTTCTCTACTTGATAGCCACGGTACCGCGAGAGGAGGTAGTACTTGTAGATAGTCCCTTTACCTACATTAGAAATGAAGCCTTCCCAGATACCGGATTGCCCTCTGGAGCGCAGCGGGTGGCTCGATCTATCCCAGCCGTTAAACTCGCCTATGACAAATACTTGCCTAGCATTGGGTGCCCACACAGCGAAATAGGTTCCCTCCACTCCGTCCATGTTCATAGGGTGGGCTCCCAGCTTATCGTAAAGCCGATAGTGAGACCCCTCGTTAAAGAGGTAAAGGTCATCATCGGTCAGCCGGGTTACCTCATAGTTCACTGGCTGAGTTCGCACTTTACTTAGGGAGGTCTGCTCCTTTTTCCTGCCTTTCCCCTGTGTCACTATGGTTCCTCCGCTGCCTGCGAATTCGCTGTATCCCCCCTAGCAGGTCTTGCACCTCCGGTAAACCGGAGAAAGCCTCAAAGGCATAGCGTGCTTTGTGGCGCCAGTTGGCAAAATCTTCGCCAGTACCTGGCACATTCTGAGGCTGTGTTTCCAGCCACAGGTCCTCCAGGTTGACCAGAACTACACGAGACGGGCTGGCACTGAGAAAGGCAAGAATGGCTCTCAGAACTGCTAGAAGGTCCGTAGGCGATGCGTTGATAAAGCCCTTCTGCTGCAGAAAGCTGATCAGAGCTTCCTTAATCGCCCGGCGTTTCTCTAGTTCTGCCTCAGCGCTATTCCTGTCCAACAGTCCCAGTTTCAGCCGTCCCTCGATGTCGAGCCCTTGCCAAAAACCAGAGAAGGTGGGCATGTCATGTGTGTTGATGATAGCTACAGAATCGGCTGGAACTGTAGTGAGTGCCTGGTTTGGTTCAGCAACAATCTCATACTGTACCACGTACATCCGGTGAACATCATGCTGTCTCAAGGCTTGGTTGATGTATGATGGCACAGTACCCAGATTCTCACCGACGAGCCAGCATCTGTGCTTATGGGATTCAAGGCTCAAGATGGCGTAGAACTCCTCTGCTGGGTAGCGCACGTACAATCCCTCTTGTGGCCCGAACCCCCTTGGAATCCAGAAAAGCCGATGAAACCCCATGGCATGGTCAATGCGTAGGATGCCTCCGTGCCCAAGATGATGCCGCAGGCAAGCGATGTAATAGCCATAGCCTTGCCTTCGAAGCCCTTCGGGGTGGAGGGGAGGAAAGCCCCAGTTTTGCCCTTTGCCAAAGACCGCATCTGGTGGTGCGCCTCCTGAGGCATCTAGGGCGAATACGGTACGATAACGCCATATGTCGTAGCTATCAGGATGGACCCCTAGAGGAAGGTCAAGGTATAACCAGACACCTTTCTTATGAGCTTTTTCAAACATGGCCTGTATCTGTTCATGAATCAGCCACTGCACATAGAGGTGATACTGTTTCGTTTCCTCATCATAGTCCCCTTCCTTCAACACACCATCCCGAAGCGGTTGCGGCCATAAGCGCCATGGGATGCGTTGCCTTTCACCGGCAGCCCGAAACCGGGCGTAGTCCTCCACCATGGGATGGGTCTCAATAAAGCGATGCAGAGCCTTAAGCCGGTCAGGGGCTTCAACAAAGCAATAGCGACATAGCTCCTCCAGTATTCGCCGTTTGAGCGCCATCTGACGAGGGTAGTCCACCAGTGACAGATTGTGTAGGGTCTCAAGCTCTTTCTGAAATAGTGAAGAGACCAGCATCGTCTGGGCTGACGGGCATCTTGGTAGCTCAGGGATCCTGGTGACATCCAGATAAAGCTCGTTCCATAGAAGACGGCTAGCTGGAGTATAAGGACTTGGCTCGTCTGGGAAACTGGACAGAAGGGGTAAGGTACCTACAACGTTGCCCCCTTTCCCACTGACCCATGCTATAAGAGCCTCCAAATCTGAGAGGTCACCACAACCCCAACTCCCGCGGGTATGAAGGGCATACAAGGGAAGGAAGACACCCCAGGCTTGGCTATCTAACTGGTCTAGAGGGCTATAGGCTTTGAAGGGTGCGGCGATGATGAGGCTTTCCACAGCCTCTCCAGCCAGCTCCAGAGTGAACCGATGATATCCCCAGGGGAGCCTTTCCGGTAGAGGGAGGCGCTTCAGCATATAGCCTGTCCCCCCTACCTCCGCCCCTTCTAGACTCGGTAAGTCGGCTTCACGCCATTTCCAGCTTTGCCGCTCACCACCCTCTTGTGTCAAGTGACCTATCAAAGAAACTTCGCTCATATGGGAGGGAAGACGTAGCTTCAGCGGCGGTGGTTTGCCATCCCAGGCCACTACGACGGGTTCCAGCCTTTGCTGCCACATAGCCTGTCGCCGTTCCCGCCATGCTGACGGGATATCCTGAACCGTTGCCATAGGTGCCCCCAGCGACCGGAGCACTGCCAGAAGCGCTTCCACAGAGGCCTCACGCCGATGCCCAAACACATCATAATAGGCCGTTTGCACACCATAGAGACGAGCCAACTGGTGGAGGAGGCGAATTTCGGACAAATCACTCATTCCTCCACCTCCAGCAACATCAAGATTCTGTGAAGGCGTATCTTAGGCTGATCTGGATGATCATTGGCCTTGTAGTGCATCTGGTAAACGACCTTCTTGACTACGGTCGCCTTTGTTGAGCCACGGTCCAAATCTAATTTGAGCTGTGCCGCCTCAACAGTCCCCTATGCCGAGTATCTGCGGAGATCCCCTTCCGTCTCAACGCTTCAATGCCTTCGCAGTCAACTTGAGGTAGCCTGTCAATAGTCGATGTCCACTTAAAGTTTGCATCGACCTCCATGCCTGAAATCTGACTCAATGATATTATAGCAGCAGAAACCTGAAAGATGAAGGACCACCCTTTTGGCTCTAAATGCTCTCAGAAAGCACCAGGCAGGTGATGGTTCTGGTAACCCCCGCAATCGGGTGAATGTGGCCAGTTACAAGGTTGCCGATGGCATCAAGGTCAGAGCCTTCGGCTACTACCATAATGTCATACAACCCCGTCACTATATCAACATTCTTTACACCAGGTAGCTTCGCCAATGCCCGAGCCACTTCTTTGGTTTTGCCTACTCTGGTCTCTATAAGGACATAGGCCTTGGTTCTCATTATCCCCATCCACACGGAGGCTGCCAAGGTAAGCTTAGACCAGCACGGCTGCCCTTGTCAACCAGAGAATCTCCTCCTTACTTCCATTGCGTCTCGCTGCAACACAGGGCTAGCTTGTCATGCCCGGACTACGGGTAGCTACATGGTACGCCCGTTCCACATAGTTCTTCAGCATTCGCCGCGTGCAGAAGAGAGGGACAACCGAGCGAATCGCCTCTTTAATCATGAGAATCCAGCCATGAGGCACACCCCTTCGGTCCCGCTCATAGTAAAGAGGCACGATTTTCTCCTCCAGAAGACAATAAAGGGCATCGGCGTCCTCTTTATCCTCCTCCTCTGAGCTAGCTTTTGCGAGACCATCACCAATGGCCCAACCGTTGGCCCCATTGTACCCTTCATGCCACCAACCGTCGAGAATGCTCAGGTGAAGAACACCATTCAGCGACGCCTTCATGCCACTTGTGCCACAAGCCTCCTGCAGGCGACGTGGGTTGTTCAGCCAGAGGTCAACCCCTTGGACCAGATAGTGTGCCATGTGCATATCGTAATCCTCGACAAAAGCTATTCGCCCCCCAAACTCACGGTCCATGGTCAAAGCATACACCTGGCGAAGAAGATACTTAGATGGAAAATCAGCGGGGTGCGACTTACCAGCGAATATTATCTGGACTGGCCGCCATCTATCCCTGACTATTCGCTTTAGACGCTCAATGTCATGGAAAATCAGCGTTGGCCGTTTGTATTCGGTAAAACGGCGGACAAATCCTATGGTCAGCACCTCCGGGTTGAGCAGGGTGCCCGTGGCTATCACCTGTTGCGGTGTCACCTCGCCTTCAGCCCAGCGTTTCTGGGCACGCTCCAGCATGACGGCCAGAAGCTTACGCTTCAACAACCGGCGAACTGTCCACAGTTCATCGTCCGGAATATCCAGCACACGCTCCCACAGGCTTGCCTCGTCGTGTCTTTTCACCCAGTCCTGGCCGAGATACTTCTCATAGAGGTGACCTAGTTCGGGAGCAATCCATGTGGGCACATGAATCCCGTTGGTCACATAGGAAATAGGTACTTCCTGTTCACCGGCTTCTGGCCAGAGCCCATGCCACATCCTTCTTGCCACTGCACCATGAAGCTGACTCACACCGTTGCGCTGATCAGCCATTCTCAAGGCGAACGCAGTCATGTTGAAAGCTTGGTCACTGGTGCTATCCAGTTGACCTAGCTTCAGGAATGCCTCCCGTTTGATACCCAGGGTGTCCCAGTAGCCGTCAAAGTACCTCTCTACGAGTTGAACAGGAAAACTATCTTGACCAGCTAGGACCGGCGTATGAGTGGTAAATACCGTGGTCGCCCTCACCCTCTGAGCAGCTTCAGCAAAAGATGCACCCTTTTCTACCTCCTCCCTGGTGCGTTCCAGCATCATAAAGGCTGTATGTCCTTCATTGGCATGCCAGATGGCAGGCTTGATACCCAGCGCTCGCAGAACGCGCACGCCGCCAATCCCCAAGATGATCTCCTGCCCAATGCGCAGTTCCCGGTCAGCAATATAGAGGCGAGCTGATAGCTGTCGATCCTGCGGAGCATTTTCTTCAACATTCGTATCTAACAAATAGACGATGGCGCAGCCCATCTTGACCTGCCACACGCCAATGGACACAGCTCTATTGTCTAACTGAACCTGTATCAAGAATTTGTGCCCTTGGTGAGGGGGTACTGGGTTGATGGGCGCCTCATCGAAATCAAGCTGTCTGTAGACCTCCTCTTGCCAGCCGTCAGAAGAGATATGCTGGTGAAAATACCCTTGAGGGTACATCAGGCCAACCCCGACCAGTGGCAGTCCCAAGTCGCTCGCCTCCTTACAGGTATCGCCAGCCATGACGCCCAGCCCGCCAGCATAGATGGGGAGAGAGTTGTGAATGGCAAATTCCATCGAGAAATAGGCAACAGGATCCTGTAGCAAGTGGGGATAGTTGGTGGCGCACCACGCGCCTTGTGCTGACACATCAGCGTCAAAGGCTGACATTACGGAGTCATATAAAGTGAGGAAAGCTGGATCACTAGCAGCCTCTTGTAGCCTATCGGGGCTGATTTCCCGTAGCTGCTTGACCGGATTGTGACCACCCAGTCTCCACAGCGGATAGTCCAAAGCCCGAAACAGGTCACGCGCCTGGGGGTGCCAGCTCCACCACAGATTATTGGCCAGCTCATCTAATCTGGCAATACGTTCAGGTAGCACTGGTCTCGACAG
>CAZNKW010000030.1:5085-9549 GCA_964573655.1 uncultured Dehalococcoidia bacterium | reverse complement strand
ATTATAAACACCTTCACCGCTGAGGTTGAGCCAGCCAATGTAGCTATATATGGGGGAAGGATTGCTGGATTAGGCGACTATCACCAGGCACAGCAGGTAATCGACTTAAAGGGCAAATACCTTGCTCCCGGTCTCATCAATGGACATACCCATGTAGAGAGTTCCCTGCTTCACATTGCTCAGTATGCTAGAGCCGTAGTGCCCCGAGGAACCTCCGCTTTGGTCACCGACCTTCACGAAATAGCTAACGTCTGCGGGCTTAAGGGAGCAAAATATATACTCGGCTGTGCTGAGCGCTTACCTCTAGACCTATTCTTCATGGTGCCGTCCTGTGTGCCAGCTACCCAACTGGAGACTTCAGTTGCTCAAATCACTGCTGACAGTGTCCAGGCTGCTCTCCACTGGAAGAAGACCATCGGCTTAGGCGAGATGATGAATTTCCCTGGTGTCCTAGGCAGCGACCCAGAGGTATTGCTGAAAATATCGCTTTCTAAAGGGAAGGTTATTGATGGACATGCCCCAGGCTTGAGAGGAAAAGAGCTAAATGCCTACCTAGCTACGGGCATTGGCTCTGATCACGAATCTACCCTGCTGGAGGAAGCCAGAGAGAAACTCAACCGTGGAATGTGGCTGATGATACGAGAAGGTTCCTCAGAGAAAAATCTGGCTGCCCTCCTTCCCCTGGTAGGGGACAAAACCTATCACCGCTGTCTCTTTGTGGTGGATGACCGCAGTTGTGTCGACCTCCTTAAGGACGGAGACATTGATGCTGTGGTGAGGAAAGCCATCCAGCTTGGTCTAGAGCCAATTCGGGCTCTCCAAATGGCCACCATTAACCCAGCGCAATATTTCAAACTAGATGGATTAGGGGCAGTAGCCCCAGGTTACCTGGCGAACCTTATAGTAATCGCCGACCTATCTACCCTGGATATTGAGATGGTCTTTTATCAGGGTAAATTAGTGGCTCAGGAAGGCAAGGCTTTGTTCCCTATAGATATGTCTGGAGACAAGGAGCTGAGACATACTATCAATATCAAGCCTTTCAGTCGGGAGGCGCTAAGGATACCGGCTGAAAAGCGTGACCATCCTATTATTGAGATTGTGCCCGGGCAAATAGTTACCAGGAAAAGGAAGGAAAAGGCGACAGTGAAAGAGGGGATTATCCTTCCTGATGTGGAGCGAGATATTCTCAAGCTAGTAGTGATAGAAAGGCATAAAGCTACCGGAAATATTGGCTTAGGTCTAGTGAAAGGCTTTGGTCTAAAGAGAGGGGCAATAGCTTCCTCTATCGCTCACGACTCCCACAATATTGTTGCCGCAGGAACCAATGACAAGGATATATTTGCGGCGGTAAAGGAAATAGAGAGACTACAAGGAGGATTGGTCATCGCTGCTGAAGGGCAAGTCTTATCTGCTTTGCCTCTGCCTATCGCTGGCTTGCTTTCCGATGAGCCTCTAGAGACAGTGGTCGAGAGGCTAGAGAGTTTGGAAGCCATCGCCTCTGATTTAGGTTGCCCCCTCACCTCCCCCTTCAGCACCCTCTCCTTCCTGGCCTTGCCGGTAATTCCTGAGCTAAGATTAACCGACCTCGGTTTGGTGGATGTCGAAACCTTTAAGCTGCTGAAGTAAGCCAGAAATCTTCTCAAACCAAGAATATTACGGTATTATAACTGTAGTCATTGCGACCCCGATTTATCGGGGGAAGCAATCCCAGAGATTGCTTCGTCGCTGATGCTCCTTGCAATGACTGTTTAAGAATGTAGCGCTCCGATTTATCGGAGCTACAAAAAGGTGACCCTAAAGGGTCGCGCTACTCTAGGAGGTGCTATCGTGCCAAAAGAGCGAGAAGGAGCGTTGAGCGTATACCGGGTCTTGGACTTGGCTGATATTAAGGGAACCTATTGTACCAAGCTACTGGCAGACCAGGGTGCTGAGGTTATCAAGATCGAGAGGCCAAAAGGTGGCTGTCCCACCCGGAATATTCCACCTTTTGCCGGTGACGTGCCCCACATTGAAAAAAGCCTCTATTTCCTCTACCGCAATGCCAACAAGTATGGCATAACCCTGGATTTGGAGTTGCCCGATGGCAGGAACCTCTTCAAGAAGTTGGTGAAAACGGCCGATGTCCTGGTGGAGACATATCCACCCGGCTACATGGAGAGTCTAGGGCTTCACTACAAAGTGCTCAAAAAGATAAACCCCAAACTTGTCATGGCCAGCATCACCGAGTTTGGTCAGACCGGTCCCTACAGGGACTGGAAAGGGTCAAGCATTGTCCATTACGCCTTGAGCACCACGATGATCGGCAGTGGCTTCACTGAAGGAGCACCTGTTAACTTGCCAAGCACGCCCTCTTACGACGCAGCTTCTATAATCGCCGCTATTTCCATAATGGTGGCACTTTATCAAAGAGCCACCACAGGCGTGGGGCAGTACTGTGACGTTTCGGTGCATGAATGCTCGCGCATCGGTCTCTACCCCTGGATGGTGACCATCTACTCCTATGGCATGACTCCTGACGGCCCGCCCCCGGCACCTGAGGGGCGCCTGGGAGCTTCCATTTACCCTGTCTATCCTTGCAAAGACGGCTTCGTTCGGGTAGTGGCTATCACGCCCAGGCAATGGGAGGCCCTGGTTCAGGTACTCGGCGAGCCTGAAGTATTGCGCCTGCCCGAATGGCGAGAGTTCATGTACCGCATTGCTAATGCTGCTGACCTTTATGCTCTCATGCTGGAGTTCACCACCAAGTACACTATGGCTGAGCTTTTTGAAGCGGGGCATCGGGAGGGGGTCCCCATCGTTCCTATTTACGATGTAGCTGGCTTCGTCAACAGCCGTCACACCAAAGCCAGGAAATTCTTCGTTAAGCTAGACCATCCCGTGGTGGGCAAGTTCGACTATCCGGAACCCCCCTATAAGTGGACGGAGACATCCTGCCGGATAAGCCGCCCTGCCCCATGCCTTGGCGAACACAATGAGAAAATCTATTGCCAGGAGCTGGGGTTATCAAAAGATGACCTGGCAGCCCTGAGACAGGCTGAGGTCATATAATAAGGAGGTCAAAATGTCAAAGGCTCCACTGGAGGGAATAAGAGTCATAAGCTTCGGTACCGGGGCGGTCATCCCTGACTTCGGCAAGATTCTGGGCGAATTAGGGGCTGATGTCATCAAAATAGAGTCGCGAGACAACCTGGATTTTGTGAGAACCCTCGGGCCCGACATAAACAATATTCACGGATTCAACGAGTCAAATCGCAGCAAGCGAAGCTTCGGGGTGAACCTGAAGACGGATAAGGGGAAGGAACTGGTCAGAAAACTGATCAAGATGGCTGATATCGTGGGAGAGAACTTCCGCGGCGGTGTTATGGAAAGTCTAGGCTTCGACTATGAAAATGTCCGCCAGATCAAGCCTGACATTATCTACATTAGCAGCCAGGGTTTTGGCAGAGGCGGTCCCTACAGTGACTATCAGGCCTATGGCCCTATGCTGGCAGCTGCCTCCGGTTTGCTCTATCTCTGGGCACATCCCGAGGACCCCTACCCTGTAGGTGCCAACGTGCCTCTACCCGACCACATGGCCAGCAAGCAGGCTGTTTTTGCCGTCCTGGCTGCCCTCGACTACCGGCGCCGTACTGGCAAGGGGCAGTTCATCGATATGTCTCAGGTAGAAGTAGCCGCCTCCCTCATTGGTGAATACTATCTGGACTATAGCCTAAACAAACGAGTCCCCAAGGCAGTGGGCAACCGAAACCCCTATGCTGCGCCCCATAACTGCTATCGCTGTAAGGGTGACGACCAGTGGTGCGCCATAAGCGTATTCACCAACGATGAATGGCAGAGGTTCTGCCATGCTATTGGCAACCCTAAATGGACTGAGGACCCCAAGTTCGCCGACACGGTGAGCCGACTGAGGAATGTTGATGAGCTGGATAAACTGGTGGAGAAATGGACGATGGAACATGACCCCACCGAGATAATGACCACTCTGCAGGCTGCCGGCATCGCTGCCGGGATGGCTCAGCGGGCCGCAGATACTATAAATGACCCCCAGGTCAAGCAGACGAAGGCGCTGATAGAAATTGACCATCCCGTAGCCGGCAAACGGCTTTATCCCAACATCCCCTTCAGAATGTCCAACACCACGCTTTCCCCCAGCCGGCCAGCCCCTCTCCTGGGACAGCATACTGAGGAGATATGCCGCCAGTTGCTGCGAATGTCTGCAAAGGAAATACAGAGGCTGAAAGAGGAAAAGGTTCTGGACACCGCCTGATGGTAGGAACGCTGTCAGATAAAGTAGGGTGGGTGGAGCGGAGCGAAACCCACGGCTTCAATTGACTTCATATCGGGTAGGTCGACAAGACCCTTCGGGACTCTTCGAGTTGCCCGACGTCGGGCAACCTACCCACAATTTCGAGAAAGCACGGGGGTCGAGGACAAACACTCCTACATGAGGTTTTTGGACAA
>CAZNKW010000030.1:1731-4985 GCA_964573655.1 uncultured Dehalococcoidia bacterium | reverse complement strand
GATATTTCACCCTCAGCTTCACCCTAGCCCTCTCCCTAAAAACGCAGTGCTCTGATAAATCGGAGCCTAAAGCAGACCTAAAGAGATTACCCGAAAAGATTCGTAGGGGACGAACTCTGTGTCGTCCTCTAGTAGGGGCGGACAGAGACATCCACCCCTACTCAAACAAAGCTGACGCTAAACGCCCTCCTTCGCCTCTGCTTGACACTATCTTGGCTGTTAGCTATGATAGGCTCGGTCATGGAGTGATAAACCATCGTGAGCTATGAGGCGATTGCATATAATAAAAGGGACCAAATCAGCTATATAACCCTTAATCGCCCTGAGGCAGCTAACGCCATCAACATCCAAATGGCGGTGGAGCTGGAGGAGGTCTGCTACCAAATTAACCAGGAAGATACCAAAGTAGTTGTTATCAGCGGTGCTGGGGGAAAAGCCTTTTGCTCCGGGGAAGACTTGAGTCAATTCTCCGGCACTGTCCTTGGTGAATCACCATCTTTAGATGCGCTAAAAGAATTCACCCTGCACTATAATGTGGCGAAGATGGTGGCCGGGATTGAGTGCCCTGTCGTAGCTGCTATTAATGGGGATGCCTTGGGTGCGGGTTTGGCTTTAGCTCTAAGCTGTGACCTGAGGATTGCTTCAGCCCAGGCTCTTTTAGGAGTCCCTGACCTTGCCCGCGGTTATCTCCTGGCCAGTGGCATCACCCAGTGGTTACCCCGAATTGTAGGTAGGGGTAAGGCAATGGAGCTAATCCTTACCGCTGAGCCTATCGATGCCAGCGAGGCGCTTCGAATTGGGTTAGTCCATCGAGTCGTCCCACACCAGGAAGTCATCCCTGAGGCAGAGAAATTGGCCCAGGAGATAGCCTCTAAAGCACCCATTGCCCTCCGATATGCCAAGGAAGCAGTAAACAAAGGATTGGATTTGACCCTAGAGCAAGGGCTGAGGCTGGAAGCTGACCTCTACATGATCCTGCAGACTACCCAAGACCGCCTTGAAGGTGTTAAGGCTTTCCGAGAAAAAAGGCAGCCTTTCTTTAAAGGGGAATAGCAATTTGAAGCTGGATTTGCATACCCATTGCGGCGAGGCAACAGCTCTCTACAGTCCCACCTTGGACATTGTGAAGGAGATTGCAGCCGTAGTGAAAGCCCGAGGATTGGATGGCCTCGCCATTACTGAGCACTATAACAAGGCCTATGGCTATAAAGTGCAGGAAATGGTGGCCCATCATCTGAATGGTGAGATATTGATTATCCCCGGTCGGGAGATTGACCAGGGATTATTGCACGTAGTGGAGCTATACCTGCCTGGTGATATTACCTTCAGGTTTATAGCCCACCCCGGTTATCCCCATATCAGAGACCTTGAGGCTCAAATAGGCGACATTCATGGTATAGAGCTTAGAAATCCCCTGCACGATCATGAAATGGATGAAGGAAGGATAAGAGAATTAGCTGAGAAGTATGACTTGCTCCTGTTAACCAATAGCGATGCTCACTTCCTCGACGATATCGGGAAATATTATAATGAGATTGATATTGAGGAACTATGTGCCCGAGCCAGATAAGGAGTGATTTTCAAACCATCATCTATGAGAAGCAAGATGGCATAGGGTATGTTACCCTCAACCGTCCTCAGGTGTTAAATATCTATAATCTTCAAATGCGAGATGAGTTATGTCAGGTATTGAGCGCTATTTGGGACGACCCTGAAGTGATGGTAGCTATCTTCAGGGGGGCGGGGGAGAGAGCCTTCTGTGCCGGAGCTGACTTGAGCGAGTTCCTCACCGCACCATCCCCAGTAATTGCTCGCAAGGTAAGGTGGGAGCGGGATGTTTGGGGTTTGTTTTTGGGCCTCCCTCAACCCGTGATTGCTGCCCTCCATGGATATGTCCTGGGCTCGGGGATGGAGATGGCACTCTGTTGTGACCTGAGGATTGCTTCAGAGGATGCCCGTTTTGGGCTCCCAGAGGTATCTTTAGGGATTATCCCGGCTGCTGGAGGCACGCAGACACTGCCCCGCACCATAGGTAGAGCTAAATCTTTGGAGATGTTATTCACTAACCGCTGGATTGATGCTGAGGAAGCTTTGGCAGTGGGATTGGTCAACCGAGTGGTGCCCCGTAGCAAGCTCCTTCCTACTGCTGAAGGGATAGCCAGGAAGATAATGTCCCTGGCTCCCATGGCAGTAAGATGTGCCAAGGAGGCGATAAGAAGGGGAGCCAATATGAGCCTGGGAGAGGGGCTAGAGCTAGAGAGGCAGCTGGCTAGCTTAACCCTCTCCACCCAGGATGACTTAGAGGGTGCTAAGGCAGCTCTCGAAGGTGTAGACCCACATTTCCAGAATAGGTGATGAACTGTTTAGGAATGTAGTCGCGGGTCTTTAGACCCGCTAAAGCAGATCAAAGATTCTTCGAACCTGAAGGTCTGCACTATATTTATGGATAATAACCGTAGATGAAGGTGCAAAAGTGGAAGAGAAGATAGATAGGCTGGCCGATTTAATCGTCAGCTCAAAAAGGATTATAGTCTTTACCGGGGCAGGGATAAGCACGGAGTCAGGGATCCCCGATTTCCGCAGCCCCGGGGGCATCTGGGAGCAATACGACCCCGCAGAATTCACCTATCAAAGGTTCGTCAGTAGCGCTGAAACTAGAAAGCAGCACTGGCAATTTTACCGCAGTGGCATATTAGGTGGTGAAGCTGTCCAGCCTAATCCAGCTCACTATGCTATTACTGAGCTCTGGAGGATGGGAAAACTGGACTGCCTTATTACCCAGAATGTGGACAATTTGCATCAAAAGGCGGGGGTTCCCGAAGAGAAAGTGATCGAGCTTCATGGTAATATGAGGTGGGTGAAGTGCTTGAGCTGTGGGAAGCGTACCCCTATGGATGAAGTAGTCAGAAGGATGGAAAAGGAGGGCCTTGAGGAACCTCACTGTGAAGGATGCCAAGGCATTCTCAAACCGGAGGGGGTCTTTTTCGGGGAGTCTTTGCCAGAGAAAGCGCTAAGCGGGGCGATTTTTTACTCCAGAAATTGTGACCTTTTCATCGTCATTGGTTCCACCCTCATTGTTACCCCCGCTGCCTACATGCCTAGCTATGCTTTAGAGAGCGGCGCTAGACTGGTTATTATTAACCTCAGCTCCACCCCTCTGGACCGCCAGGCTACCCTGCTCCTTCAAGGCAAGGCAGGAGAGGTGATGTCAAAAGTGGTAGAGAAGGTGAAGGAAAAATTAACCCGTAAGTAAA
>CAZNKW010000030.1:0-1631 GCA_964573655.1 uncultured Dehalococcoidia bacterium | reverse complement strand
TGAACACTCTGGATTTTCTCAATATAGCCAATGCCATCTGCCCAGACAGGTATTGTGTCGTCTTTGAAGGTAAAAGATATACCTTCAGCCAGATAAACGAAAGGGTAAATCGGCTGGCTAACGCTCTACTCAAGCTGGGCGTTAAGAAGGGGGACAGGGTAGCTATATTGCAGGTGAATTGTAACCAGTATCTTGAATCCTACTATGCCACAGCCAAGGTGGGCGGGATCTTTGTCCCCTTGAACTTCAGGGCAAAAGAGGATGAATTGAGCTATATGTTGAGCAATGCTGAGGCGGTAGCCCTCTTCGTCGGCGACCGCTATATAGATATGGTTAATGCTATGCGTCCTCAGCTGCCCTTCGTCAAACACTATATTTCTATTGATGGTAAGCAAGCCAAAATGCTCTACTACGAGAAGCTGCTTTCCTCGGCTTCACCAGACGAGGTGGTGACTGAGATTGGTGATGATGATATTACCATTCTCATGTATACCGCTGGCACCACCGGCCGCCCTAAGGGTGTGCCTTTAACCCATAATAGCTTTTCTATTTATGTACTAGAGAACGTAGACCCAGCCAGCCCTGAGATAGAGGAGAAGAACCTCCTCACTGTGCCTCTTTACCACGTGGCTGGGTGTCAAGCCTTGCTAGCTGCCGTATATGGGGGGCGCACTCTGGTCATGATGAGGCAGTTCGAGGTTAAGGAGTGGATGGAAACCGTGCAGCAGGAGAAGACCAGTCGAGCTATGCTTGTTCCCACCATGTTGAAGAGAATAATAGATAATCCTGACTTCGATAAATACGACCTCTCCAGCCTGAGGGTCATAACCTATGGCGCGGCATCTATGCCTTTTGAGGTGATCAAAAAAGCCATTGAAGTCATGCCTGATGTCAGGTTTATTAATGCCTTCGGGCAAACAGAGACTGCCTCCACCATTACCGCCCTGGGACCAGAAGACCATGTCATCAGTGGGACAGAGGCAGAAAAGGAAAAGAAATTGAGGAGGCTGGCTTCCTCCATTGGTAGACCTATGCCTGATGTGGAGATGAGGATTATTGACGAAGAAGGGAAAGAATTACCCCCTGGGGAAGTGGGCGAAATTGTAGCTAGGGGACCTCGAGTAATGAGCGGATACTGGAAGGATGACGAGAAAACAGCCAAGGCTTTTACCAAAGATGGATGGCTGCGCACCGGGGACACGGGTTATAGAGATGAAGAGGGTTACTTCTATTTAGCCGGTCGAGCCGATGACCTGATTAAAAGAGGAGGCGAGTTTATCTCCCCGGAGGAGGTGGAAAACGTGCTCTACTCCCACCCCAAGATTGCGGAAGCAGCGGTCATCGGCGTGCCAGACCCGGAGTGGGGTCAGCAGCCCAAAGCGGTAGTAGTTCTTAAGGAAGGTGAATCGGGCACTCCTGAAGAGATAATGGAATACTGCCGCCAAAAGCTCTCCAGCTTTAAGAGGCCCCGCTCAGTGGTTTTCGTTGATGAGCTTCCCCGCAACCCTATGGGGAAGGTGCTCAAAAGGGTACTTCGGCAGCAATATGGGCAAGCCTAGCACCTCTTATTGCAATAGTCTAAAAATGCAGGGACAGGTCGACTAGACTCTTCGAGTTTAAAAACCTGTCCC
>CAZNKW010000029.1:0-9731 GCA_964573655.1 uncultured Dehalococcoidia bacterium | reverse complement strand
TCAGTAGGCGAAGGGATGCAGCTGATAGTAGAGTCTTAACCTCTGGAACCGGTGGTAGAGCCCCCTGGGCTCAACCCGTATAAAAAATATGACCACCAGAGCAAATACTATTAAAGATAAGGCAGGGAACACTTGCACACCTATACTGGGGAAAAGTTCGCTTAGCAAAGTGGCTAAATAGTCAACCAATTTGTCTGTAAGCTTGATGAGGGTGACCCCAAAGATGGCACCGGTGGTGCTTCCTATACCACCAACAATTATCATGCCGAGGAACCACAGAGAGTCCTTAAAAGTAAATTGCACTGGGGTGATATGAGTATAGAAGTGAGCCCATAGCCAACCAGCTATTCCGGCATAAAAGCAACCGATGAAAAAGGCCAACAGCTTGGTGCGGAAAAGGCTGACCCCCATAACCTCAGCGGCCAGGTCGTTATCCCTGACCGCCACGAACCTCCTGCCGGTGGCGGTTCTTTGGATATTTTTAGCCAGAATGAGCATCACTACCAATAAACCCAAGGTCAGCCACCAGAACTGGACATCGCTAAGCTTTTCGCCGCCTATCTTAATAGCGGGCACTTTTATGCCAAACAACCCCCCTGTGACCCCCTCCCACTCTGACAAAATCCAGATGATAATGAATTGAGCGGCGATAGTGGACATAACCAAGTAGAACCCCTTTATCCTCAGGGCGGGCATGCCAAAAAGGAGTCCCACCAGCCCGGCAAAAATACCGGCCAAGGGTAACGTAGCCCAAGGAGAGAATCCATACCTGTTCCCAAGGATAGCTGCGGTGTAAGCGCCTACCGCCATAAAGGCAGCTTGACCCATGGAGAACTGACCACAAAGACCGGTCAGAATGTGAAGACCGAGAACTGCAATAGCAGCAATACCGAGCAGAATCAACCAGACTACCCAGTCCTCAGGCGAAAATAAGCCAAGGCTGACGAAGAAGACCAGGCCTACGGCTATCAAGAACCATTGAGTCTTGGTTCTGACAATCGCCATGTCTTCTTCGGGGCGAGTATTGAAAGTACCACAGGGAAGCACTTTTTAAATCCTCTCTATCCTTCTTTCCCCAAACATCCCCCAGGGTCTGACTATCAGGATGAAGAGCATAAGGAGCCAGGGTATTATTTCCCGGAGCTCTGTCCAATAGTAACCCCCGAGGGCCTCTGTCAGTCCTAGAATAAGTCCTCCGACAAGAGCGCCCGGGATTGAATTCATACCTCCCAGGAGCACCACCACCAGCCCCTTCCCTAACCCTATATCCCCCATTTCTGGGGTTACCATCGATACTAAACCCAACAGAATGCCACATACTGCGGCAAATACACCGCTAATTATCCAGGATAAGGAGAATATCTGTCTTACCTTTATCCCTAGACTTTGAGATACTGCATGATCGGCGGCTACCACCCTCATAGCTAGACCAATCTTAGTGTACCGGAAGACGAAGGCTAACAAGAGGAAAATAACTATGGCCGCCACAAAGGCCCAAAGGACACTAGGTAGAACCGATACACCCCAGAACTTGATCATACCTCCAGGAGCGAAGGTGTAGGAGTATGACGCACCGCCCTGCCACAAGACAATGATACCCTTGAAGAGGAACATCAACATCAGGGTCATCATAAGTAAGGCTAAAAAGGGTTGACCAACTAGGGGACGGATAAAAGAGCGCTCCACGAGAAAGCCTAGTCCTGCGCCAGCGACAAACATCAAAAATATAGCCAGCCCAAGAGGAAGGTTAAGGGAGTCTAGGAGGAAGAAAAGGAAATAGCTGAGGATGGCGATCATCTCACCGTAAGCCAGATTGAGCACCCGGGAGGATTTGAAAATCAGCACGAATCCCAGGGCAACCAGAGCGTAGAGTCCCCCAACCAGAAAGCCTTGCACTACGATGTCAGCCAATTTTCGTCCTCAGTCAAGATGGTTAACCTGTATCTCGGCGCTTATGACCGCCTGCCTGCCATCTCTGTAAACTACTGGCACCTCCATAGGCACTCTTTCCTTCTCCCCGTAGAGGGCTTCTATTATGGCTTTGTAGCGATCCTCCATAAAGCCCCTTCTTATCTTCATAGTCCGGGTTAATTCCGCTTCATCAGGGTCAAACTCCTTGGGCATGTTGATAAATCTCCTCACCCTCTGCTTCTCTGGGAGCTTCCTATTGAGGTTCTCCACCTCCCCTTTTATCAGTTGACATACCTCTGGTTTCTGGGAAAGGTCGGCAAAGGTAGTGTAGGGAATTCTCCTTCTCTCTGCCCAATGCCCCACGTTATCATAGTTAATATTGACGATCACCCCGATAAAGTCCTTGGTCTCATCTCCTATGATGAAGGCATCCTTAACATAGGGGCTGAACTTCAGGCGGGCCTCGATGAATTGGGGAGCGAACTTAGTGCCATCGGCCAGTTGGCTCATATATTCCAGCCTATCCAAATAGTAGAGGTGCCCATCCTCATCCAGATAGCCAGCATCGCCGGTATGGTACCATCCTCCAGCCCAAGTCTTGGCTGTAGCCTCAGGGTTTTTATAGTAGCTTTTGGCGGAACCTGGGCCGGTCACCAGGATGTGGTCATCCTTGTCTATTCTTAGAATGGTATCAGGGTTTACCCTGCCGACGGAGTCCACCTTGATATCATCACTTGTGTGCTGCGTTGCCCCTGTCTCACTCGAGCCATATAGCTGCCTCAGGTCTACCCCGATAGCAGTCATGAACCTGAAAATCTCCGGTCCCAGCAAAGCTCCAGCGGTAAAGGCATACCTAAGTCTGGAAAATCCCAGCTTATCCTTTAGGGGGTTGAATACTATTAGCTGGGATAATCCATAGAGGGCCTTCCAGAATAAGTTCAGCCTCTCCCCCTTGAACTTGGTGTCCGCTGCCTTGTAGCCCAGGGGCAAGCAAAGCTGAAAAAGAGTCCTCTTCAACCAGGTGCTTTCCATCATCCTGTTTTGGATGGTGGAGGCGGCGCCCTCCCACAGCCTGGAGGCATAAAACAATATACTGGGACCGATCTCCCTGATATTCTCCGGCACGGTGGCTAGTTGTTCAGGGAAGTTCAGCCTCATACCTCGCTGCAAGCTGCCTAGCAGCCCAAGCCCTTGCTCTGCCATCCACCCTGGCAGGATAAAGGAAAGCCATTCATCGGTCTCATAAGTCGGATTCATAGAATAAAAGGACTCATTTTGGGAAAAGAGGTTGGCATAAGTCATCACCGCCCCTTTGGGCAAGCCGGTGGTTCCTGAAGTATACATTATCAAGGCTAAGTCCTCTCCTTTCCCCTGGTCTACATTTTGCTCAAAAATCCCGGGGTGGGCCACCTCATACTCCTGTCCCAATTTTAAGACATCGTCAAAGCTCGTCAGAAGGGGGTCGTCATAGTATCTCAATCCGGCGGGGTCCCAGTAGATCACCTTTTTCACCAGGGGTAGTTCGTCTTTGATTTTGAGCATCTTGTCTACCTGCTCCTGGTCTTGGACGACGACGAACTTAGAGTCAGAGTGCTCAACGATATATTTTACCTCGCTGGGTAAGGAACTGGAGAAGGGACCGGTGATTGCCCCACCGGCGCACTGCGCCGCCAGTTCAGCCCAAAACCAATGCGGGTCGTTATCCCCCAAGATAGCCAACTTGTCGCCACGTTCAAAGCCAAGGCTTATCAGACCCAGGGAGAAGTGTTTGACTTTTTCATAACCTTCCTTCCAGGTATACTCCCTCCAGAAGCCGAGTTCCTTTTTCCGCATCCAGACCCTATCGCCCCACTTTTCATAGTTTTCCTTCAAAAGCCTGGGCATGGTGCGTTCCATTTCAGCTCTCCTGTTTTACCCCCACCTTGTATCCACAAATTTCTGATAGTCCTCAGGGAGCGTCCCCTTAGCCAAGAATTCTATCTTGTCCATCCTGAGTTTAAATATCTCCTGGCACCTCTTGTTCACTGCCTCAGATAGTGCCTGGCGATCAACGCCAGGTTCAACCTCAAGGTTCAAGGTTATCCTGTCCCGGTGTTCCTCCAGTCTGAGCACCATCTGATACTTTGAGACCTGGGGGAACTTAGACATCGCCTCATCCAGCTCCCTGAGATGGACAAACATCCCCTTGACCCTGATATGTTCTCCCACCATGCCCAGGATGCGGGTGATCCTAGGTGCCGCTCTGCCGCAGGGGCAGGGCTCATCGGTATAAGAGGCCAGATCACCGCTGCCGAAGCGAACCAAGGGGTAGAGGTTGCTGAAGAGGGTCACCACTACTTCGCCTACTTCAAGGGGACCAACCTGCTTTCCTGTGTCTGGGTCGACTATCTCCACGACGCAGTCCTCATCATCATAGTGATACCCCTGGCCTAATCCACAGTCGTAAGCCACCGTGCCAAGGTCAGCGGTGCCATAGCCATCTCCTACTATAAGGCCATAGTCCTCTTCAAAGGTCTTTCTCAGTATTTGGATATGCCTCTCGCCTCCACCGGTGGTATATTTCAGGTTAAAGTCCTTTCGCACATCATACCCCATCTCCTCTGCCTTCTTCAGGATGGTCATGGTAAAGCTGGGGAAGCTGAAAAGAGCAGTAGCCTTTAGATCACGCAGCAGCTTGACCTGGAGTTCGCTCTGACCTATACCGGCGGGCACCACTGTACAGCCTATTAAATCTAAGGCATCGGTCAAAAACAAGCCAGCGGGGACCATGTGATAGGCTGTAGAGACAAGCACGACATCACCCGGCTTAGGCCAACCTGCTCTAAGGAAACCCCTTACCGCGCCCTTAACACGCTCCAGTCCCCAAGCATCGTAGATGGGGCCGGGGGAGACATAAATCCTATTCAAGCTGGTGAGAGGCACAGCCAGGAATCCTCCAAAGGGAGGATTCGCCTGCTGTAGTTTGGCCAGCTCATCCTTTGTGGTCACTGGCAGCTTCTCCAGGTCCTTGATGGTGCCAATCTCAGCAGGGGAGACACCAGCTTTATCGAACTTCTCTTTTATGGCTGGGGCGTTCTGGTAGGCAAATTTTACTTGCTTCGCTAGTCTTTGGTTAAGCCACCTCTCCCTTTTCTTGGGGGGCATTTTCTCTCTGGATTCATCATATAGGGATGCTAGCTCTTCCGGGCTTAGCCGACCTAGCATTGTCTCCCTCCTTAATGTCCTCTCTCATCTCCGGGAGAATAGCGGACAGGACAACAACACCTCTTGTTTATAAAAATCGTAGTGCTACAATCCTCGTTTGTCAAGCTTTGCCAGGGATAAGACTTTTTGCTAAACTTAATCTTGAAAATGATACTTAAATATAACCCCAGGGAAATTGAGCCTAAGTGGCAGGAGAAGTGGGCTGCTGATCGAATCTATGAAGTGAAAGAGGACGATAGCCGCCCCAAGTGGTATGACTTGACTATGTTCCCTTACACCTCAGGGGATCTCCATATTGGGCATTGGTATGCTATGGCCCCCTCCGATGTCCATGCCCGCTTTAAGCGAATGCAAGGATATAATGTGCTTCACCCCATGGGCTTTGATGCCTTTGGACTCCCAGCGGAAAACGCTGCTATTAGCCGAGGCATCCATCCCTTCGTTTGGACAATGCAAAATATTGAGAATATGCGTTGCCAACTGAAGAGCATGGGGGCGTGCTATGATTGGAGTCGAGAGGTAATTACTTGCCTCCCTGAATATTACAAGTGGACACAATGGTTTTTCCTCAAGCTCTATAAGGCTGGCTTAGCCTATCGAGCCAAAGCCCCGGTTAACTGGTGTCCTCAATGTCAGACTGTGCTGGCTAATGAGCAGGTAGTGGGGGAGGGGAGGTGTGAGCGCTGCGGCACCCCGGTCACCAGAAAGGATAGAGAGCAGTGGTTCTTCCGGATCACTCGCTATGCGGAGGAGCTCTTAGACCATTCCCTGATCCAGTGGCCGGAGAGGATAAAGACGATGCAGAAGAACTGGATTGGGAGGAGCGAGGGGGTGGAGATCTCCTTCGGGCTGGATTACCCGGGGGTGGAGGAAAAGGAGATAAGGGTCTTCACTACCCGCCCCGATACTACTTTTGGGGTGACGTTTCTAGTCCTTGCCCCAGAGCACCCCTTAGTGGAAAAGCTTACCTCTGCAGAGTGCCGGGCAAAGGTTGAGGAATATATTGCTTGGTCAAGACGTCAGACAGAGATCGAGCGCCTCTCCGTAGAGAAGGAGAAGAGCGGGGTGTTCATTGGAGCCTATGTGGCTAACAAGCTCAGCGGGAAGAGTGTTCCTCTTTGGATTGCGGACTATGTTCTGCCTAGCTATGGCACCGGGGTGGTAATGGGGGTGCCGGCTCACGATAGTCGTGATTTCGACTTTGCCAAGAGGTTTGGCCTGCCTATTCGGGTGGTTATTGCCCCGCCGGGATGGTCTGGAGAAGAGCTAGAGGAAGCCTGGGTTGAGCCGGGAACTATGGTTAATTCGGCTCAGTTCGATGGGATGCCCAGTGAGGAAGGGATAGAAGCCATCGCTGACTTTATGGAGAGCCAGGGCTATGGTAAGCGGGTGGTCACCTATCACCTGCGTGATTGGCTTATCTCCCGCCAACGCTACTGGGGCGCACCAATCCCTATTGTTTACTGTGATGGTTGTGGTATTGTTCCTCTGCCAGAGAAAGAGCTGCCAGTGCTTCTGCCTCCAGATGCCGATTTTAAACCCACGGGGGAGTCACCCCTGAAGTATTGCCAGTCCTTTGTCAATACTCACTGTCCGCGGTGTAATGCGCCTGCCCGGCGTGAAACGGATACTATGGATACCTTTATGTGCTCTTCCTGGTACTTCCTCCGCTACGCCAGCCCCGATTACGACCAAAGCTCCTTTGACTCAGAAAAGGTTAAATACTGGCTGCCCGTGGATCAATACACCGGTGGTGCGGAGCATGCTGTGATGCATCTTCTCTATGCGCGCTTCTTCATCAAAGCGATCCGAGACCTGGGTCTGGTGGATTTTGATGAACCCTTTATGCGCCTTTTTAATCAGGGGACTATTATTGCCCAGAAGCAGAAGATGAGTAAATCTCGGGGCAATGTCATCACCCCTGATGAGTATGTGGCTGAGCAGGGTGCTGATGCAGTTCGGGCTTACCTCATGTTTGTCGGACCTTGGGAGCAGGGAGGAGAATGGGATGACAGCGGTATTAGCGGTATAAGTCGCTGGTTGAATCGGGTATGGAATTTGGTGCTGGAAGGGGAGGAGGTGGCTTTCCCTGAAGAGGCTGCTGATCAAGGGTCAGTCAGGGAGTTACGTCATAGGACTCATAAGACTATCAAAAAGGTGACCGAGGACCTGGAAAGGTTCCGCTTTAATACTATGCTGGCATCCCTGATGGAGTTTACCAACCATTTGGTAAAGGTATTAGCAGCTAGGTCAGTGGACACCTCTGCTTGGCGTGAAGCTATTGATGCCCTTGTCCTTCTCCTGGCTCCTACGGCTCCCCACCTGGCTGAGGAGCTATGGACTAGGACGGGACATCCCTACAGCATCCATAATCAGTCTTTTCCCCTTTGGGAGGAGGACTTAACTGCTGAAGAGCAAATTACCCTAGTGATTCAGGTCAATGGCAAGCTCAGGGATAGGGTTGTTGTCCCTGCCTCTATTACTGAGGGCGAAGCTCAGGAGCTCGCCCTATCGCAACCCCGAGTGAAAGCTTATCTGAAAGGAAGGGAGGTGACCAAGGTAATCTACGTGCCACAAAGGTTAGTCAACTTGGTAGTCCAGTAAATAGCTTGATTTTCTAAAGGAGGTTCAGTATGAAGCAAAAAGAGTATAAGTACATTATCTATGAAGCGGCGGACCATATCGCCAAGATTACCCTGAACAAGCCGGAAAAGTTGAACGCTTTTCAGTGGTTAGGACGGGGGGAGGATGCCGCCGAGGTGTGGAATGCTTTTGATCGAGCTGCCGATGACGACGACGTAAAGGTGATAATTCTGAAAGGAGCGGGACGTGCCTTCACTGTCGGTCATGACCTGACCAAGGTGGGCTTTCTTTATGGCATGGGCACTGGTAAACCGGGGGAGCGTAGACCCAGTCAGAGGATAAGGTTGAAGTACGACAAAATGGGAATGGATGACAACATGATGCACGTCTTCCTTAATCCCAAGATAACCATTGCTCAGCTACATGGCTACTGCATTGGCGGGGGAATATACTTTCCTCTAATATGTGACCTGGCAGTAGCGGCTGAGGACGCTCAGCTTGGACTGACCGAGCAGAGGTTGGGCTTCTCTGGCAGTGGTGTGTTCGGCATCACCCATTTGATCCTGCACGTCGGTATGAAGAAAGCTCTGGAGCTCCTGCTTACTGGAAGAATATTCAGCGGCAAGGAGGCGGCGGAAATGGGGTTGGTGAATAAAGCTGTCCCGCCGGATAAGCTGGAGGAGGAGACCATGAAACTAGCCAAGGCCATGACCCTTCTCCCCCGCGACGGCATTGCCATTGGCAAGGCCACCCGCCACCTTATCTATGACCGGATGGGGCTCATCAGCGACTTTATCCCTGGCTATATCTCGCACACCCTGTTTACCAACCTGAGATGGGAGGACGACGAGTATAACTTCTTCAAGGAGAGGAGAGAGAAGGGGGCGAGGAAGGGCTTTCACGGGAGGGACGAACGCTACGCTGGCTTAGTGTAAAGATAGCCAGCCCAAATCCAAGATTAGCCTTAAAGGAAGGACCTCGTAGGATTACGGGGTCTTTCCTGTTTTTGGCAGATTGTCTGAGACCTTTTGCTTTTGAGGTATTTTGTAGTTGCCTGATTTATCAGGCTCTTAGTTGCCCCCCGATATATCGGGGGGCAACTACATTTTTAAGCGCTACATTTTTGAACACCCCCCGATTGTCCGGCTGAATGCCATTATGTTATACTGAGCTGGATAAGGTTAGTCCTGAGGAGGGGCGATGATTGATGAATTGAAGGTGTTCACCGGCAATGCTCATCCTGCTTTGGCTCAGGGGATATGTGATTATCTGGGCATACCTCTGGGCAAAGCCGAGGTCTTTCAATTCAGCAATGAGAATATCTTCGTTCGCCTGCTGGAATACGTCCGGGAGAGGGATGTTTTTGTTGTCCAGTCAGTCTGCTCCCCAGTAAACAAGAGTCTGATGGAGCTTCTTATTATGCTGGACACCGTAAAGCGTGCCTCGGCCGGCAGGGTTACGGCGGTAATTCCCTATTATGCCTACAGTCGAACGGACAAGAAAGACCAGCCTCGGGTACCGATAACAGCCAGGCTAGTGGCTGACCTGCTCACTGCGGCTGGGGCAAACCGTGTTCTTACTGTAGACTTGCACGCTGGCCAGATTCAGGGCTTCTTTCAGATCCCGGTAGACGAGCTAACTGCCCTCTACCTTTTGACTGGCTACTTCAAGCAGAAGGCGCTGGATAACCTGATAGTAGTGGCTACCGATATCGGGATTTCAAAGAGAGCCAGGGATGTGGCAGAGAAGCTCAATGCTCCTCTGGCTATTATTGAGAAAAGGCGGACGGGCAACGTTGGCAAATCGGAGACCCTGAACGTAATTGGTGAGGTGAGGGGGAAGCGTGCCCTTACCGTAGATGACGAAATAGACACTGGTGGCTCTCTTATCGGCGCAGTGAGGGCTCTCCGTAAGCAGGGTGCCATAGAGGTCTACGCCTGCTGCACTCACCCTGTTTTCTCCGGCCGAGCCCTTAAGAGGATAAAGGCCTCTTCAGTGAAGGAGGTAGTGGTGACCGATACCATCCCCATCGA
>CAZNKW010000028.1:0-10042 GCA_964573655.1 uncultured Dehalococcoidia bacterium | reverse complement strand
GATATCGCCTATCACTACAATAAATTCCTGGAGCGTAAATTCGACAAGGTAATCAATATCTGGGGTGCTGACCACCAAGGGCATGTTCCTCGAATGAAAGCAGTGGTGGGTGCCTTAGGCATTGATCCCAGCAGGCTTCAAGTTATTATCACCCAGATGGTTACTCTAAAACGTGGTGATGCTGAACTCCGGATATCTAAACGCAGTGGGGAAATCGTTACCCTTCGAGATTTGGTGGAGGAGGTGGGTGCTGACGCTTGTCGTTTTCTTCTCCTTTCCCGCTCGATTGATAGCCAGATGGATTTTGACCTGGAACTTGCCAAAAAAGAATCGGCAGAGAACCCTGTCTATTATGTTCAATATGCTCATGCCCGCATTGCTAGTATTCTCAGGCTGGCCCAAGAGAGGGGAATAGATTACAGCCAAGGTGATGTAGCTCTACTGGTCACCGAATCGGAGCTAACCCTCGTCCGAAAGATGCTTCAACTACCAGAGGTGGTAGAGATAGTGGCCTGCAATCTTGAGCCGCATCACCTTCCCTATTATGCCCAAGAGCTAGCCACCCTCTTTCACAACTTCTACAAACAGTGTCGGGTCATCTCCAAGGACAAAGCCATGACACTGGCTCGGCTCAAGCTAGTGGAGGCAGCTAAGATTGTCTTTACTAAGACCCTCCACCTCATGGGTATGAGTGCACCAGAGAGGATGTAAGTTACTTTTTCTCGCGGTTGTTTATCATTCTGGCCAGCGGTGTCGAGAGTTATCGCCCAGTGTATGTCGTATCTTGCTATTATGATTCCAGACCTTAACTCACTAGGCAGTGTGATTTACTAAGATATGGTAACGTTTTAGTCAGTGGAATTGACTGATTAAAAGGTAACACTACCCTTTCGTGATGACCTCTTGACAGTTGCCACCAGATGGTATATTATCCCTTTGGCTAATAATTATGAGCCTTTTGGCTCACGGCAGTTGGTATAGCGAAATGGAAGGGATGAACAATAGAAGGTCCAATATCCAAGTAATAGCTGACATTCTGAGGTTGGGCCAGGCAGGTAAGACAGAGATCATGTACAGTGCCAACATGAGTTACCGCCAGCTACAACGGTACCTCCAATTTCTCACCGAGCACGAATTTATTGAGATAATGAAGGTGGGAAACCCGGTCACTGTATACAAGGTGAACAAAAAGGGTCTCAGGCTGCTGAAAACCATTGACAACCTGCTGGAAATGCTTGACTTGAGGCTTGACTGGAGGGATGAAAGCTAGTTTCTTGGCCTTCCTAAGTGGAAATTTCATTACAGGAGTATCTAGATGCCTGAAAAAAGGATGCTAATTATGCCTGCTGAGCTGGTTAAGAAGATCGATGAGAATCGAGGTGATATGAGCCAAGCAGAGTTCATCGATTTCTTAATAGATAACCAGCTAAAGCAGGTGCCAGAAGAGGAGCGCTATGTAACAAAAGAGGTATTCCATGATTTTGAACAAGACGTTAAAGACCTCTTAAAGCGCGTTTCTAAAGACGAGCGCTATGTAACAAAGGATGCACTCCTTGATTTTGAGCAAGGCATCAAAGACCTCATGCGAAACTTCTTAGAGTTTGTTGTTAGCTATGGGCTTGAGCTGGGTAAACACCCAGCGAAAGGCGACCTTGAAGACTTGAGCCAGCGGCTAAAGGGGGTGGGGAAGTCCTTCCAAGTTTCGGAAGAGGAGGAAGCGTCGGAAACTCGGCGGAAGTGATGTTAGCGGCGGTTACCCCTCCTTAGCTGTAAGAGCCTTCAGATTGGTTTCAAACTAATCCCAGCCCCCTGGCAAAGGGGGCTTTTCTTTTGCCTTTCCTGCACTACGTTTTAATCTGCCTGCCGATGAGGGTGTAGGAGTGTTGGTCTCCGACCCTTACGTCTTCCTTAAACGGGATGGTCCCTTATCAATTAGTTCACAATTGCTCATAGTGCTCCTGTAAAGGGGGTGGAACAATGTTCTAGAACATAATCACTTCCCAAGGCGCGAAGAATATGCCAAAGTAGATGCCATGGGTTACATAACTATTGGTGTGCTCGGCTTCCTAGTGGCATACCTTTTTGATGTGGTTTCCTTGAAAAGGATTCCGGGAGCGAAGCAGGGTGTGGGCATTGTGGTTGTGGCGCTGATAAGCTACGCCACTTTGATGGTGTGCTTCGAATCCGAGCGATTGGCTTTACCTATAGGGCTAACTTGGTTGGGTTGGGTTCTTCTCTCAGTATCTGTCCCGCTCCTCGTCTACTCCCTATTCATCGATCTCCCTTTCCGCAAAACCTATGTTGCTCCCGGTGTGGGGGATAGGCTAATAAGGACAGGGACTTATGCTCTGGTGCGCCACCCCGGAGTATCTTGGTATGCCTTATTGCTGGTCTCCCTTATTCTTGTTTCCCGGTCGAAGCTATTGCTGATTGCCTCACCTATATGGTTGGCCATGGATATCTTGCATGTAATCATCCAAGACAAATTCTTCTTCAGCAAGATGTTTAAGGACTATGACGACTACCGGCGGGAAACGCCTATGTTGATTCCCAGCCGGAGAAGTATCAGCGCTTGCCTCAGAACCCTAAGGCAACCAAGGACTGAGAGCGAGTTTCAAGAAGGGAGGGGTTAAAATGTCAAAGGCAATTGAACTCCTGAGACAAGGTAAGAAGGAGGAACTCTGGCAGTTGTGTTGTGGCTTCATTGACCTGAGCCTGGAGCAGTTTATGACCATCCAGCGGCGTCTGCTGCTGGAGCAACTAGAACTTTTGAAGCGGTGTGAGCTGGGGCGGGAGGTGATGCGGGGAGCTGAACCAAGCAGCGTGGAGGAATTTCGGGGGCAGATACCCCTCACCACCTATGCTGATTATGCCCCTTACCTTCTGGAGAAGAGGGAGGACGTCCTACCCGAGAAGCCTGCCGTTTGGCAGCGTACCTCAGGCAGGTCTGCTGAGTTCCCCTGCAAGTGGGCCCCTATCAGCGAGAGAATGTATCAAGAGTTGGGAGAAGCGTTATTTGCCATATTCATCTTTTGCACTTGTAAAGAAAGGGGGGATATTTCTGTTGAAGAGCATTGCAAGGTGCTCTATGGACTAGCTCCCCCGCCCTATATCTCAGGTACACTAGGACAAAAGGCAGCGCAGGAGCTTTGTGTTGATTTCTTACCTCCTATGGAGGAAGCCGAACTGATGTCCTTTGAGGAGAGGATAAGGCGAGGTTTTCAGCTAGCGTTGTCTGAAGGGCTGGATATCTTCTACGGAATACCTAGCGTGTTGGTGGCAGTAGCGGAGCAGTTTGGCAAGGGAACTGGGGTGAAAACTCTTATCCCCTTGCTCTCCAAGCCAAAGATCCTCCTGCGGCTGACAAAGGCGATGCTAAAGAGCAAGTTGGCCCGGCGTCCTTTGATGCCCAAAGACCTATGGGCACTTCAGGGGGTGGTATCGGCTGGTACGGATAATGCCATCTATAAGGATAAAATCGAACACCTATGGGGGAAGTATCCTTTAGACGTATACGCTGCTACTGAGGCTAATTTCATCGCGATGCAGACCTGGGACTATCAGGGCATGACCTTTATCCCCCATTTCAACTTTCTGGAGTTTATCCCTGAAAGGGAGCATCTCAGATTGAAAAAGGAACCAACTTATCAGGCATCTACGGTTTTGCTCGATGAGGTAAAGGCTGGAGAGAAGTACGAGGTAGTGGTCACTAATTTTCATGGCGGCCCCTTTGTTAGATACAGGCTGGGCGATATGATCAGGATAACTTCTTTGCGCAACGAAGAGCTCGGTATAGATATTCCCCAGATGACATTTGATAGGCGAGCCGATGATCTTATTGAAATCGCTGGTTTCGCCGGGCTGACTGAGAAAACAATCTGGCAAGCCCTGGAGAACTCTGGGGTAGCCTATCAAGACTGGACAGCACGAAGGGAAGCACAGGAAGAAACGATGGTGCATCTGTATCTTGAGCTTAAGGAGAATGGTGAGGGGAGAGATGAAGAGCAACTAGCTGCGGCTATACATGAGCAGCTCCGAAAGCTGGACGGCGATTATGCTGATGTGGAGACTATCCTGCAGCTGAAGCCGCTGAAGGTTACTCTGTTGCGCAATGGGGCTTTCCAGGAATACATCTCGAGGCAGCGAGCCGCTGGTGCGGAGTTAGCCCATCTGAAGCCGCCGCATATCAATCCCTCCGATGGCATCATCAGTACCCTGTTGAATTCCGTGAGCCTCAAATAGTATCGGATTGCTTTAGCCTTGTGCCTTGCGGGTAGCCATCTGGCTACCCGCTTCTGTTTTACCCCTCTTGACAAATCTCAAATTACGAGACATAATGATTCCCCAATATGAAAGGATTATGGTTCAATGTTAGCCTTTATAATTGCAGTTATAGATTGCTTATTTCCAGGGAGGTAAAGGGAGACAACTTTTGACAATTGATAACAGATAAGTGCTGATGGTTTAGTCCATCGAAATCACCATGATATTAATTAACTCCCAAAAAGGAAGCAGCAAGTGAACATTTATGGCACGATTCCATTGATTAGCTGCGTTGTCTACGTGGTGCTAATTGTAATCACACTACAGTCCACTTGGAGAAGGGCACGCTACTCTTTTCTACTCTATCTGGGTGTAGCTATGATATGGAGCTTCAGTTCCTTCATGCTCCATGCCAATTTCTTTCCACAACACACCCTGCAATGGCATGCAGTCCTGCTGATATCTCTTTTCTCAACATGGATTGTCTACTATAATTTCGTCCGCTCCTTCACTAACCAGAAGTCTATGGGGGTGCTGTTGCTCGTTGGATATGGGGCTATTGCACTCTTCGCCGTGCTCACTGCCCTGGGCCATATGATAGAGAGCACCTATGTGGCTGATGGGCTGCTATATTACAAAGCTACATCATTGCTTTATCTATTTAACGTACCAGCAGGTACGATCTTCTTTGGACTGGCGGTATTCATGCTAGTGCGCCACTATGGGAGTACCAGCGATTACGTAGAACGCAACAGGACAGTATATCTATTAGCCGGCTTTAGTATCATGGTGCTGTTGCTCTCTCCCAACTTCTCGTCTTCCTTGTCGAAATACCCGATAGACCATTTTGGTAACTTTATCAATGCTCTCGTCATTACCTATGCCATCGTAAAGTACCAGCTCCTGGATATTAGAGTAGTTATACGGAGGGGGTTGGTATACTCGGCCTTGACCGTTGGTCTAACTGCCTTATATTTGGTTCTGCTTTTTTCTCTATACAGTTACTTCCATACTTGGACAGGTGCTCTCGGAGCTGCTGCTGGGTTGGCACTTCTATTCGCTATAGTATTCCAACCCTTGAGAGATGCTACCCAGCGATGGGTGGACAGATTCTTCTACAGAGGAACCTACGATTATCGCCAAACCTTGCTCACCTTCAGCCAGCGCATGAGCAATATTCTCGATCTAGACGAATTAGCGGTGAACATGTTATACCCCGTAACCAGAGCCCTGTACGCCAAGCGAGCCTTCCTCCTCTTACCGGAGGTTGAGAATGATGACTTCGCCACCCGTTTTGTTCAGCCGGCAGTGAAAGGTTCAGAGGCCACAATGAGGCTAAGGAGGGACAATCCCATTGTAGCTTGGCTTGCCAAGGAGGGGGAAGTTCTTAACCGAGAGCGCATAGATATCCTTCCCGAATTTAAAAGCCTTTGGAAGACAGAGATAAAAGAGCTCGACAACTTGGAACTGGAGGTATTCTGCCCCATAATGAGGAAGGGCAACCTCATTGGCATCCTGGCGCTGAGTAGAAAGCACTCAGATATCCCTTACTCCAGGGAGGATATTGACCTAATTACTACCATAACCTCTGAGGCAGCCATGGTTATAGAGAATGCCATGATACTCGATAACCTTAAGGAGCAGCAGCGCCGCGCGGAGCAACTCTTGGCACAGACAGTTCAAGCCCAAGAAGACGAGCGCAAGAGGATTTCCGTCGAACTTCATGATAGCGTGGCTCAGTGGCTAGTGGGTGTCTCTTATCAGCTACAGACCTGTCGGGCGCTCCTCTCAAAAACTGGCAATAATAGTGAGGCTCAGAGCGAGCTGGCTGAGATTGAAGCTACCCTTGATAAAAGCGTGAAGGAGATGCGCCGGCTGATGGCTGGTCTTCATCCACCGGCTTTAGATGAACTAGGGCTTGTTCATGCCTTACGACAGTCTCTCGAAGGGTTAAAACCTGATGGCATCGCTTATCACTTTGAAACCACGGGTGAACCAGTCCGCCTCCCTGGAAGCACTGAAGTGGCTATCTACCGTGTGGTTCAGGAGGCTCTGACTAACGTTCGAAAGCACTCTGAAGCCAGCGTAGTAATTCTCCGCATACAGTTCGAACCAGAGAATGTCTCTATTGAGGTCAGTGACAATGGTAAGGGGTTCAATCTTTCCAAAACAATGAAGAGCGCCATATCAGTAGGGCATATGGGCTTGCTGGGCATGAGTGAGAGGGTGACCATGATGGGGGGGACCCTGAGGATAGAGACAAGGCCGGGAGCGGGAACCATCATAAGCTTGACAATTCCTACTGCTCTGCCTACGATAGAGAGTAGTCTTGAAGCTGGTGAGCACAATATACAAAAACCCTAAGCAGGTGGGAGGGAAAGGTTATGCCAGCCATCCGAGTGCTTTTGGTTGATGACCACCAAATTGTCCGCGAAGGGCTAAGGCGCATGCTGGAGCTTGAGGAGGATATAGAGGTGGTGGGTGAAGCTGGCACTGTTGAAGATGCACTCTCCCAGGCAGAGTTGCTCTCTCCAGACATCGTCCTTATGGATATCAAAATGCCTGAGAGGGACGGGATTGAGGCTACCCGAAGGCTGAAGGAAAGACAGCCAGCTTGTAATATCATTATGTTAACCCTATATGAGGAGTATATTGCTGAAGCCATCGAAGCCGGTGCAGTGGGCTACCTTCTCAAGGATGTTAAGCGAGATGAGCTTGTTCGAGCTATCCGAGCGGTTCAGCGGGGTAGAGCACCCCTCAGTCCCCTCAGTCGAGAATTCTTCACTGAATTCGCCACCTTGATTAGAGGTGCTGAGCGATCTTATTTGTCAGAACGGGAATTGGCGATATTGCAACTGATCGCCGATGGTGCTACTACTAAGGAAATTGGGGCCCAGCTTTTTCTGAGTGAAGCTACTGTTAAGAGAGATGTGCAACGTATCTTTGACAAATTGGGTGTTCGCAATCGATCTGAAGCAGTAGCGGAAGCCTATAAAAGAAAGCTGGTTTAGTGCTTCTGGCACTGCTCTAAAAAGAATAACTCCCTTGTAAGAGACCCGTTAATGGGTTTCTTTGTTTAGCTCCACCTTTTTACGCTTGTAAGCAGTCGTTTCACCCCTGAACGAGCTGTTAGGCTCATGAAATCGACCCTATTTATTCGATTACATAAGCCCAATTAGCCTTACGGAATGCATTGTCGAAGTAATACGATATGAAGAGAATCAAGGTAGGAGGGGCAAAAAGAGGGAACAGGTTACTGGAGGTCTGCTAGCCGGGGGCACATAAGAAGGAATATTAATAGTTTAGTGCCTTCTTCCAGCTGCGGGATCACTTGTAACGGAGGATAAGATGAGTAAAGATATCAGAATACTCTTAGTCGATGACCACGAGATCGTTCGTCAAGGGTTGAGGCGCATGCTGGAGTTAGAGGAGGATATAAAGGTGGTGGGCGACTGTGCCAATGCTGATGAAGCTTTCTTCCAGGCGGAAATGCTTTGTCCAGACATCGTCCTTATGGATATCAAGATGCCTGAAAGGGATGGGGTCGATACTGCCCGACTTCTGAAGGAAAAGCAGCCAGCCTGTGAGATCATTATGCTGACTATGTATGATGAATACCTAGCTCAAGCCATCGAAGCTGGGGCGGTGGGCTACCTCCTCAAGGATGTTAAGCGCGATGAGCTTGTTCGAGCTATCCGAGCAGTTTACCATGGCCGCTTCCCCCCCCATCAAGGACTTTCCAGGTTGGCTAACTCGATGAAGGATAGTGAGGGATCTTATTTGCCAGAGCGGGAGGTGGCGATATTGCGACTGATCGCCAATGGTGCAACCACTAAGGAAATTGGGGCCGAGCTTTTTCTGAGTGAAGCAACCGTTAAAAGAGATGTACAACGTATCTTTGACAAATTAGGTGCTCGCAATCGATCTGAGGCGGTAGCGGAAGCCTGTAAAAGAAAGATTGTCCATGGACCCTAGCTAAAAGAATTCGGGAGCTACGAGTATCAAGGTGATTACCTAGGTACTGTCAAAGCCACCAAAGGAGGACAAGATGAAGAAGGATATCAAACTACTCTTGGTTGATGACCATGAGCTGGTACGCCGTGGGCTACGGCGCATGCTGGAGTCAGAGGAGGATATAGAGGTGGTGGGCGACGCTGCCGATGCTGAGGAAGCCTATTCCCAGGTAGAAACACTCTCTCCAGACGTCGTCCTCATGGACGTTAAGATGCCCGGAACGAATGGGGTTGAGGCTACCCGAGTGCTGAAGGAGAGGAAGCCATCTTGCAAGGTTATTATGTTGACCCTGTATGAGGAGTACCTTGCTGAAAGCATCGAAGCCGGGGCAGACGGCTACCTTCTCAAAGACGCAAAGTGCTCTGAACTCACCCAGGCCATCAGGCAGGTTTATCAGAGTAAGCGCCCTCTAGAGGAGCGTGGCGGGGTTATTGAAGAGGTTGATCTGGTCGTACCACCGCCCGCTGATACTACCGAGGTATTGAGATTTATTAGCCGGGTGGAGAAGGTGCTTGGTGCCAGCATCCGCCAAACGATTGGCTCTCAGGGATGGGGCACCAGCATTACAGTCCTAGTACAGCCTACCCCGCTGGCGATCCTCCTGCATAAGCTAAAGAGTATACCCAATGTGGAGAAAGCAGAGGAGGAGGGGGAACAGCCCCCGCCAAAAGGTGGCCTTCTCAAGAGATTCAGGGCTCAGCCGAGGCCAAGCTCCAGCCCTAGGAAAAGGGTTCTGATAACTCTGAAATAGCTATGTTTATCCAGAAACGCTAAGCTAAACTAGGGGCTAAAAAATTCTAAAAGCGGCTAACTGGCGTTAACTTAGTTTGTGTGCCCTTTTCACTTGCTGAATAATTTCCTCAATCTCTGGTGCTCTCCTGGAGTAGGTTGGCTTGCCCAAGGGGTCATCCACCTCAAGTTTACCCAGAAGTACCTCCAGTGTTGCCTTTATGGAGTGAGCTAGGGCTAAGGTATGGTAGCCTCCCTCCAATGTAAACACCAGCCGATTGTGGCATAACTCTGAAGACAGTTCCTTTAGTATCCTCGCCATCTGGGCAAAGCCAGCAATGCTCACTTGCATTAAAGAGATTTGGTCTGCCCAATGAGGGTCATATCCTGCTGAAACCAGAATAATTTGGGGTTGAAAGCGGTGAGCTATGGGGACAAGAACTTGCTGGAACGCTTGTAGATATTCCTCGTCACCGCACCAAGCCGGGAGGGGTACATTAACGGTGGTTCCCTCTCCTTCCCCTGCTCCAACCTCCTCGATTCTTCCTGTCCCGGGGTAAAAGGGATACTGATGGGTGGAGAAATAGAGCACCTTGGGGTCATCATAGAAAGCCTCTTGGGTACCATTACCATGGTGTACATCGAAATCGGCGATGAGGATACGGTCGAGGTGATGGTTTTTCATGGCTTGCTTTGCGGCGACAGCAATGTTATTGAAGAGGCAGAAACCCATGGCCCTTCTCTGCGTGGCGTGGTGTCCTGGGGGTCTGACCAAAGCGAAGGCACCGTCTACTTCTCCCTTCATCACTGCCTCTGTAGCTGCCATGGCACCACCGGCAGCGTAAAGGGCTACCTTATAGGAAGCAGGCGATATCACAGTATCAGCATCGAGCCAGCCTCCGCCAGCTCGAGCGGCACTTTCGATTTGCGAGACATATTCCACTGAGTGCACCAAGGACAGCTCCTCCACTGAAGCTGGCCGGGGGTGAATCTCAACAAGTTGCTGCTTGACCCCGCTCTCTTCCAGCAACTCTAT
>CAZNKW010000027.1:4223-10086 GCA_964573655.1 uncultured Dehalococcoidia bacterium | reverse complement strand
CTTACTGGCGCCAGCCTCCTCCAAAGGTTCGCTCTCTTTTACTATAGGCCAGTAATGCCTTCCTGATCTCTTTCTCATCAAATTCAGGCCAAGGGACAGGGGTAAAGTAGAGCTCGCTATAAGCTGATTGCCACAGCAGAAAATTGCTCAGCCTCATCTCACCGGCGGTGCGAATAATCAGGTCCGGATCGGGCAAGCCATCGCTGTATAAATAACTAGTAAATAGCCCCTCATCAACCATCTCAGGGGTAAGGCCTTCCCTTATAATGTGCTTCACAGCATCTATGATTTCAGCCCGAGCCCCGTAATCGAAAGCAATACTAAGGGTCATCCTAGTGTTATCTTTGGTCAGCTCAATAGCATGCTGAACTTGCTGCTGCAGTTTTTCAGAGAGCCTGTCAAGCTTCCCCAGGTGACGAAGCTTAACTCCTTTCTCATGCAAAGCCTTGGTTTCTCGCTTGATCACCTCGTTTAGGATTTGCATTAGTCCCCTGACCTCCCTCTCGGGACGCCTCCAGTTCTCAGTAGAAAAGGCATAAAGGGTGAGGTATTTTACCTGGTATTTAGCAAAGGTTTCGACAACGCGACGAATGTTTTCAGTCCCAGCACGATGCCCTTCAAGACGGGGTAAGCCTCGCTGCTCAGCCCACCTCGCATTCCCATCCATAACAATGGCAACATGAATGGGAAGGGGGGCGATCTCTGTCTCATTTAGCTGGGCCTCTGGCATTGTCGGGGGGGAAATCATCAAATTTCTATAATCTCTGCTTCTTTATCCTGACCTACTTCGTTGGCTTTGACAATGAAACTATCGGTAAGCTTTTGTAGTCGATCTAAAGCTCGTCTATTCTCATCCTGGGAAACCTCTTTCTCACTCTCTAACCTCCTCAGCTCCTCCATGGCTTCCCGTCTTAGGTTTCGAAGCGACACCCTTGCCTCTTCGACTCTTCTTCGCACTACCTTGACCAGCTCCTTTCGCCGTTCCTCAGTGGAAGGTGGAATCACCAGACGAATGCTGGTTCCGTCATTTATTGGATTAAGTCCCAGATCTGACTGAAGAATAGCTTTCTGGATACTAGCCAAAGTATTCCTATCCCAGGGTTGAATCAACAACAGCTTTGCCTCTGGTGTGGAAATAGTGGCAATTTGATTGAGTGGTGTAGAAACGCCATAGGCATCCACCTTGATATACTCCACTAAGGCAGGTGTAGCTCGCCCGGTGCGAATAGTATTCAGCTCCCTTTTCAGCGCCTCAATAGTCTTTTGCATCTTCCCATCGGCAGCCAAAAGGGTTTGGTCAACCATTCTTTATCATCCCTCGCTTGAAACCAGGGTTCCGATTGGCTCCTTTGCCACTGCCCGCTGTATGCTACGAGGCGCCTGAAGATCGAAGACGACTATGGGCAGGTTATTCTCCAAACATAAGGCGAAGGCAGTAGCATCCATCACCTCAAGCCCCATATTTAAGGCCTGGCGATGGCTTAAGTGATCGAACTTCTTAGCCTTGGGGTTTTTCGAAGGGTCAGCACTGTAAACGCCGTCAACCTTATTTTTTGCCATGAGCAATACCTCTGCCTTGATTTCAATTGCTCGTAAGGCTGCTGCTGTATCAGTAGTCATATAGGGATTTCCTGTGCCGGCGGCAAAGATGACCACTCTCCCTTTCTCCAAATGGCGAATAGCTCGACGGCGAATATAGGGTTCAGCCACTGATTGAATAGGAATGGCTGTCTGAGTTCTAGAGACGATGCCTTCCCTCTCTAAGGCATCCTGCAGAACCAGGGCATTTATCACTGTAGCTAACATCCCAGCATAATCGGCAGAAGCCCTATCCATCCCTCCTGCTTCAGCATCAGCTCCACGCCAGATATTGCCTCCTCCCACCACTATGGCTACCTCGACTCCAGCCTCTTTTAACTCTTTGATTTGCTGGGCGACCATCTTCATAGTTGAAGGGTCAATGCCAAAGTTGCTCCCGCCCATAAGAGCCTCGCCACTGAGCTTTAGCAAGATGCGCCGATAATAAGAGGTAAACATCCCTACTTACCCAATTCGAATCTAACAAATCTCCTTACGCTTACTTTCTCACCTACTTTAGCTATGACCTCAGCGACAATCTCTTCAATTTTCTTTGTCTGATCTTTAATGAAGGGTTGAGCCAAAAGGCAGACCTCCTCAGGGTTTAGTTTCGCTCCCTCAGGAATTTCCTCAGCGGAGATGAACTGTGGAGCAGTAGCGACCACTTGCAAAGTCAGATCGTGAGCCAGCGCCCTAAATTCATCAGTATGGGCAGCGAAGTCGGTCTCACAATTCACCTCCACCAATGCTCCTAGGCGCCCCCCGTGGTGAACATATGCTTCAATTAGCCCCTGAGAGGCAGCACGGTCTACCTTCTTTTCTGCCTTAGCTAGGCCCCGCTCTCGCAGAATCTCGCTGGCTCTTTCCAGGTCACCACCAGCTTCTTGGAGAGCATTCTTGCACTCCATTACCCCAGCACTAGTCTTTTCCCTCAACTCCTTGATCAATGTCACTGAAATCTGCACTACTTTTTTCCTCCTCAGGAACAAAGGTTAATGAACCAAGAGCCTCAATAGCCTCTTTTTCACCAACTATCTCTAAGCCCTCCTCGGCTTTCTCTAAAATCCCCTTCCCCTCAAGGACAGCGTCAGCTATCTTACTGCATATAAGCCTCACTCCCCTCACAGCGTCGTCGTTAGCTGGGATAGGATAATCAACCTCATCGGGGTTGCAATTAGTATCCACTATAGCCACTGTAGGCACTCCCACATGCCTCGCCTCAGCTATAGCAATCCTCTCTTTAGAAAGATCAACAACAAAAAGGGCGCTGGGAAACTTGGTCATTTCCTTAAAGCTACCCATTTGACGGTTCAATCGCTGAATGCTCTTTTCCAGCCTCAGAGCCTCCTTCTTCGGCAATCGATTAAAAATGCCTCTTGCTTTCTGGTCTTCTAAATGAACCAGATAATCGATGCGCGCTTGAATAACACTAAAATTGGTAAGCATCCCCCCTATCCAGCGCTGATTAACGAAGGGCATGCCACATCTTTTTGCTTCTTGCTCGATTGCCTCTTGAGCCTGCTTCTTTGTACCTACAAAGAGGATGTCTCCTCCTTTAGCCACTACATCGGTAATAAAGCTACAGGCTTTTTCCAGCAAGGCCAAGGTCTGCTCTAGATTAATAATGTGAATACCATTGCGTTGAATGAAGATGTACTTCTTCATCTTCGGGTGCCAGCGACCAGCCTGGTGTCCAAAGTGAGCTCCAGACTCTAGTAACAACTTGATAGAAATAGCATTTGTAGAACTCTGCTGCGTCATGTCTCCTCACAAGATATATCGACTGAGATTTTCATCCTTGATTAAGCTCCCCACTTGCTGCCAGACATAGTTGGCATCAACTACCACTTGTTCGCCTCTCCTATCAGAGGCAGTAAAGCTCAAATCCTCCAATAACCTTTCCATGATAGTAAATAGTCGCCGAGCACCAATATTCTCAGCACGCTCATTCATCAATACCGCTAAGCGGGCTATCTCTCGGATTCCATCTTCATTAAAACTAAGATCAATCCCCTCAGTAGCCAGTAGCGCTTGGTATTGCTTGGTTAAGGAGTTACGGGGTTCCACCAGAATCCTCTCCAAATCTTGTTGGCTGAGAGGGCTAAGTTCTACCCTCAGGGGGAAGCGCCCTTGAAGTTCGGGTATAAGCTCAGAGGGTTTATTTTGCGAGAAGGTGCCGGCAGCAATAAAGAGTATGTGCTCCGTCTTCATTGAACCATAGCGTGTCATCACCATTGTCCCCTCCAGGAAGGGAAGGAGGTCACGTTGCACCCCTTCTCCAGAAACGTCCCTCCCTATATCTACTCTAGGACCACAAAGTTTATCAATTTCATCAATGAAAACCACCGCACTCTCTTCTGCACTGTTTATAGCCTGCTCTAATACTTGGTCAAAATCAAGCAGCTTGTTAGCCTCCTCCATAGTAAGAATGCGTCTTGCTTCTTTAACTCGAACCTTGCGCTTTCCCTGTCCGGCATGGCTCCTGAAGCCCCTATGGAATTCGTTGAACAAGCTATCATCCTCTAAGTCCATCTCCAAACGGGAGTTGATTAGAGTCGTCCCTTCCACATCACTGACAACTTCAATCTCGATGAACTGCTCTTCCAATTGGTGACTAAGCAAAAGCTTAGTTACTCTCTGTCGGCTTATGGGAGAAGCTCCTCTACCTCCGGCCCAAGTTGGAGCCTGCTTGGCTACTTTAGAAATACTTTTCAGGGCTTGCTGTCCTTTCTCTGTGGCTCGCTTGCTTCTTTGCCCCAGTTGCTGACATAAATAGCCAACGATTCTCTCTGTGGCTAGTCTCTCTGCCTTACTTTCTATCTCTTTTAATTCCTCGTGGTAGACCTTACTAGCGCTTACCTCTACAAGATCATGGATGATTGACTCTACATCGCGTCCGACATAGCCTACCTCGGTGAACTTAGTTGCCTCCACTTTAAGGAAAGGAGCATTTATCATCGCTGCCAGGCGACGGGCTATCTCTGTTTTCCCTACCCCTGTTGGTCCAATCATCAGGATATTCTTAGGGATAACCTCGTGGCGCATCTCTGGGGGGAGCTTTCTGCGTCTTTCTCGATTAGATAAAGCAATGGCTACTGCTTTCTTTGCCTCCTGCTGACCGACAATATATTTATCCAACTCTTGAACAATGATTTTCGGCGTCAAATCGCCCATTTAACCTCCTTGGGGAAGTTATCCTGGGGTTAAGTTTAGCACAGAGGGAGGGGGATGGCAACAAAGTTCTTGGTTCACAATTACCACTTCGCACAAAGGCAAACATCCATCGTGACTCCTGTCACGACGCTACTTTTATAGTTGTAGCGTCGCCTCTCCTGAGGCGACGAATAATACCCATCGCCGCAACTTCGTATCCTATAATGCTCGTTCTCCCTCCCCTAGCGGGAGGGAGTCAGAGGGAGGGTGAATAACCTGCCCACCTCTTTCTGTGGGAAAGCCTTCTTTCACAAGTAGGGACAGACCTTAAGGTCTGTCCCTACTTGACCCTGCCCTACCCTTCCCTAGATTGACTTCACTCAGTAGCCATGTTATTATCGCAGCAGGTTGGAGGAAGGGTGTCAGCACTGACCAGGCTTTATCAAGAGATGGCTAGTTGCCGTCAGTGTGAGCTAGCCAAATACCGCAACAGAGTAGTGCCTGGTGAGGGAGCGGAGGACGCAGAGATAGTATTTATTGGTGAGGCACCTGGCTGGCATGAAGACCAACAGGGCCGTCCCTTTGTTGGCTCCGCAGGGCAATTTTTGGAAGAGTTACTGGCCTCAATCGGGTTGAAAAGAGAAGAGGTCTATATCTGCAACGTTATCAAATGTAAACCACCACAAAATCGAGATCCTCTACCAATAGAGATAAGAGCCTGTCAGCCATGGCTTGACCGTCAGCTAGAATTGATTCATCCTAAGCTCGTCGTTACCCTGGGACGCTACTCCCTGGCCCGATTCTTTCCTGGGGAAACCATAAGCAAAGCTCATGGCAAGGCACGCAAAGAAGGCGACGTTGTCTACTATGCCATGTATCACCCTGCGGCTGCCCTGCATCAACAGAGCCTGCGCCAAACAATTCAAGCTGATATGCTCAAAATCCCCTCCTTGCTGGCCCAAGCAGAGGAAATCCCGGAAACAGAGGAGAAACCCCAGCAGCTAAGCATGTTTTAAAAAGGGAAATCCACCAAGATCAAGAGAGCACATCTATGAGATTCTTTCCCCATATTACCATCTCATCTTTGTTATGGCGGCTCCTGCCAGTATTCATTGCCGCCGGTTTAATAATC
>CAZNKW010000027.1:1713-4123 GCA_964573655.1 uncultured Dehalococcoidia bacterium | reverse complement strand
CTCATCTTTGTTATGGCGGCTCCTGCCAGTATTCATTGCCGCCGGTTTAATAATCGGGTTCTGGGGCATCCTATTGCGCACCTTTGGAGCAGGCATTGCCCTACTAATATTAGCTGCGGCAATCCTTATTTGGGTGATTTGGCAGCGTCGGTTTGACCTCTTTTTGAGGTGGTGGCATCAATGGCTGGGGGCCATTGCCTTCGCCGCCGCCCTACTTGGTCTTCTCGCCTTCTTTAACCCTGACTGGGAGATTAGCGGTATCTTTCAGGAGGATGTCTCCCTCGAAGATGTTTCCCTTGGAGGGAACTGGGGGACAGCAATTGTAGGAAGTCAAGACTTTGTCGGTGTCTTGCGCATAATAGCTATAACAGTAGTTGGGGTAGCCCTGGTAGCACCACGTTTCACCTGGCGATTGCTGCAGCAACTCATACGCTGGGGGCAAAGCTCAATAATGTGGCTCCGTAGGTTCTACTCTCAACATCCAGTTCATCAATACCTCCTCAATCGGACAGGGAAACGGCGTCCTGTTCCCGAAATCTCAGAGAAGGCTCCTTCCTCATCTCAACCGGCGATTGAGCCAGCGTCGGAGGCGAAGGAGGCTAAGATTAAACCGAAAGAGGCTACGAAAGTACTGCCGGCTCTCTTACCCGTTCCTTTCCCAGGGAGTTGGCAGTTACCCAGCCTCGATCTCCTGGATGAGACGGCTGAGGTTGAGCTTAGTCAAGCTGAGGTGGAGAGAAGGGCAAAGCTAATTGAGGAAGCCCTGGCTAGCTATGGTGTGGAAGCTAAGGTGGTGCAAATGAATGTCGGTCCTACCATTACTCAGTTTGGGGTAGAACCAGGGTGGGACCGAAAGTATAAAGAGGTAAAGGAACGGGACAAGAATGGCAATCTCAAGGTGAGGGTTGAGGAGGTATCCCGAACCAGGGTCAAAGTAGAGCGTATCACTGCCTTAGCCAATGACCTGGCTCTTGCCCTGGCTGCCCCCAGCATCAGAATAGAGGCGCCTGTACCTGGTAAGTCAGTAGTGGGGGTCGAAGTTCCTAATTCCGCTATGAGGTTGGTCTCTCTTCGCGAGGTGATAGAAAGCAACGCCTTCCAAAAACTCAGCTCAAAGTCAAAGCTTGCTTTGGCTCTAGGCAAAGGTACTGCTAGTGAGATAGTAGTCGGGGATTTAGCTAAGATGCCCCACCTGCTTATTGCCGGGACTACTGGGAGTGGCAAAACAGTATGTCTCAATTCCATTATCGCCTCTTTGCTGATGAACAATACACCCGATGAGCTACAATTTATCATGATTGATCCTAAGAGAGTAGAGCTTATCGCTTTCAGTGGGGTACCTCATCTGATGACCCCGGTTATCATTGAAAAGGAAAAAGCAGTGGAGATGCTAAAGTGGGGCAGCCAAGAGATGGATAATCGCTATCGTAAATTAGCTTTGGCAGGAGCGCACAATATTGAGGGATACAATACAAGCAGTAAAGCGGAGAAGCAAATGCCCTACGTCATATTCATCATTGATGAGTTGGCTGACCTGATGATGACCAAATCTGAGGAAGTAGAACCCCTTCTTTGTCGGATAGCACAGATGGGTCGGGCAATAGGCCTTCATCTGGTAGTAGCCACTCAGCGCCCTTCAGTAGACGTAGTCACCGGGCTTATCAAAGCTAACTTCCCCACTCGTATCAGCTTTGCAGTAGCCTCACAGGTGGACTCACGCACTATCATTGATGGTGCTGGTGCGGAAAAGCTGCTCGGGCGAGGTGATATGCTTTACCTTACTCCCGAAATAGCCAAGCCAAAACGCCTTCAAGGATGTCTTGGCTCTTCAGAGGAAATCGAAAGGCTGGTGAGTTTCTGGAGTAATCAATCTCCAGCCCATCCGGCTGAAGCCTTCGCCTATACTGCTGGAGAAGCTAAAGACCCTCTTTTGGAGCAGGCGAGACTTCTAGCCAAGGAACATAGGCAAATTTCTGCCTCTTTCTTGCAGCGGCAGTTGCACATCGGCTACCCCCGAGCAGCACAACTTATGCAGCTACTCCAAGAAGAGGGTATAGGTGAAGGCGAAACAAAAACACCTTGAATACCAACGTGACCGTTGATACTTCCCTATTTGACGAGGTTAAGAAATGGAAAAGGTACTAACAGGCATAAGGATTCTTGACTTTTCTTCCTGGTTTGCTGGTCCCTATGCTTCTACGCTTCTGGCTGACATGGGGGCCGAGGTTATTAAGATCGAAAGACCTGGTGGCAGTGAGGAAAGGACTTTTGGACCTTATACTCCCAATGATGAGGGCATGCTTACCATGGTTACCCTGCGGAATAAGAAGGGAATCACCTTTAATCTTCGCAGCCAGAAAGGGAAGGAAATACTCCAGAGATTAGTGCAATGCTCTGACGTCGTGCTGCA
>CAZNKW010000027.1:0-1613 GCA_964573655.1 uncultured Dehalococcoidia bacterium | reverse complement strand
ACCGGCAAAGGGCAGAAAATAGACCTGGCTTTAATGGATGTGGCTGTTTCTTGTGTAGCTGGCCTGGCTGTTGCCGCTGAGTATAAGGTCTCAGGCTTTATTCGTCAGCAACTGGGCAACCACAGCTATTACACCTTTACCGATTGCTTCCAGGCAAAGGATGGCTGGGTGATGCTCGGCGTTAACACTAATTCCATTTGGAGGAGATTCCTTAAAGCAATAGGAAGGGAAGATTTAAAGGACGACCCTAGGTTGAAAGACGATAGGACTCGTTTTCAAAATCGTCACCTTATTCAATCTATAGTTGGGCAGTGGGCAAAAGAAAGAACTGTGGGAGAAATAGTGGAGCAGCTAACCCGGACAAGGGTGCCTTGTGGTCCGGTAAATAACATTGCCCAGATGGTTAATGACCCACAGGTGAAAGCCAGAGAGATGCTGGTAGACATGGAATACCCTGGTGTCGGCCAGGTCCCTCTCCCCGGTGTGGCGATAAAGATGTCTGAGACACCCGGCGCAGTGGAAAGACGCGCTCCTGAAGCAGGAGAAAACAACGTAGAGGTTTATGGTGAGCTTTTAGGCTTGACATCTGAGGAACTCTCCCGGCTCGAGGCAGAGGGGATTATTTGAGAGCTTTTTGCTCAAGTTGATCCCGATAGCCTAAGGTAAAAGGCAACCTACAAAAGTCCATCACGGCTTTTTAAGTAATTCCTTTCGTCAACGGTCTTAGGATGCCCTGTATTTAAGGTATTGACTAAAGCAAAAGTGAATCAGATAATAGGTTAGTTTCTTATGAAGGAGGTACTAGATGCGGGTAAGCGACGTCATGACAACAAATGTGGTTACCATACCCAGCCACACCACCCTCTCTGATGCCAGAAGGATAATCGATGCTCATCGCATTCGAAGATTACCCGTGGTGGACAAAGGGAAACTGGTGGGCATAGTGACTAGAGATGCTCTGGACAGAACAGGACCCTCTCAACTGACCACTTTCAGCATACACGAGATCAGTTACCTATTGAGTAAGATTACGGTCAAAGAGATCATGCAGAGAGACGTGGTAACGGTAACTCCAGATATGACCGTCGAAGAGGCGGTGGCTCTGGCACAGAGCAAGAGGGTAGGAGCATTGATCGTGATGGAGGGAGAAAGAATAGTAGGAATAGCCACTACCAATGACTTCTTCTACAAAATTCTCAACCCTATGCTGGGCATAGGAATACCCGGTTCTCGAATCGTTGTCCGCAATTGCTGTCAGGGCCCGGAGATAGAAAAGGTAATCGCTGCCATTAATAAGCTGGGGATAAAGATTGTCACCCTGTCCACTGTTACTTTCCCAGAGGCGCAGAAACACGACCTGGTGCTCCATTTGGATACGGACGATCCAAGGCGAGTTATTGAAGCAGTTAAAAAGCTAGGTTTCTCAGTAGAAGAAAGGGCACGCTGATTTAATAGTCTCGTTGCAGCCGCAAAACGAGCCGATTTTTGATTCGAGGTCATTTAGCAATCCTATAAGATTTGGATGTAGGAAGAGGTTTTTAAACCTGTCCGAATCTTGGACAGACCTGAAGGTCTGTCCCTACGGGTGTTAATAAACGACCTCTTGATTCCGC
>CAZNKW010000026.1:0-10188 GCA_964573655.1 uncultured Dehalococcoidia bacterium | reverse complement strand
GACATTGGTCTCCCAGGGAAGCCGCCCTTTACTCGGGGAGTTTACGCCAGTATGTATCGAGGTCAACTGTGGACTATAAGACGCTTGACCGGATTTAATACCCCGGAGGATACGAATAAGCGCTACCGGGAAGAATATGAGTTAGGGCAGACAGGTTTCTCTATAGCTCCAGATATCTCTACGGCTGTTGGGATGGACCCTGATGACCCAAGGGTCTCTGCTGATGTTGGTCATGCTGGTGTGCCTATATACTCTGTTGAAGATATGGAGGTGGTCTTTGATGGCTTGCCTATAGAGAGATGTTCCACCTATCTGGCAGACAGAGTGGGGGGGTTGCTAACACCGGCCTATTTCCTCATGGCTGAGAGGAGGGGCATACCCCTTAACCAAGTTAGGGGCACTACGGCTAACGACCTCTGCACTTGGAGCTCAATGGACCTGGCTAACCAGCCACCACCCCAGGGGTTCTTGCGGTATGCGGTAGACCTTATTGAGTGGTGCGCTGAGCATGCCCCACGCTGGTATCCTGTGTCTTTTAATTCCTATAACCCTCGGGACAACGGAATAAATGCTGTCCAGGAGATGGGCATGCTCATGGCCACTGTTATTCAGTATATTGAGGAAGAGAGGCGGCGAGGCAGAGTGCCCCTGGACAAATTTGTCAGACGGTTCGCCTTCAACATGGCGGTGCACAATGATTTCTTTGAGGAAGTTGCTAAGTTGCGGGCGGCACGGCGCATGTTGCAGAAGATTATCAGAGAAAGGTATGGTATCGACGACCCAAGTTGTGGGCAGTTCCGTGTCCACGTTCAAAGCTCAGGCTCGACCCACACCCATCAGGAGCCTCTCAATAACCTCATACGCATTGCCTACCAGGTAATGGCTGGTGTCCTGGGCGGGGCCCAATCGATACACGCCAACGGCTATGATGAAGCGGTCTGTCTACCCACAGACGAGGCTATGCTACTTGCTATCAGAACGGAACAAATAGCTGCCCTGGAGACAAATGTAACCAACACTGTAGACCCGCTAGGTGGCTCCTATTACGTTGAGTCGCTGACCAATGAATTGGAAGAGCGTGCCTGGGAATATGTGAAGAAGATCGAGGATGCGGGCGGGATGATGGAAGCCATCAAGTCGGGGTGGATACATAAGGAGTACAAGGCGGCCATAATTGATTATGAGCGCAAACTGGCTTCTGATGAGGTTACCGTTGTCGGGGTAAACAAGTTCCGACTGGAGAAGGCACCCTATCAAGTGCCCATTTTCAGGCCTGATCCCAGATCACCGGATATCCTGATTGAAAGGGTTAAGCGTCTTCGTAAAGAAAGGGATGGCGCCAAAGTTACTAAAGCGCTGAAGAAGCTAGAGAAAGTCGTCCGCAATGGCGAAAATACCTTTCCTGCCATTATGGAGGCGGTAAAAGCTCACGCCACTCCAGGGGAGCTGGCTGATATTCAGCTCAAAGTATACGGACCCTGGTGCTATCCGATAGGAGGTTAGGGAAGGAGACAGCGTTAATGAAGGAGAACAAGGTCAAGATTCTAATGGCTAAGCCGGGACTAGAGGGGCACTGGCGGGGGATAATTGCTGTAAGCAGTGCCCTACGAGATGCTGGATTTGAGGTCATCTATGGTGGACACATGCTGCCTCCAGAGATTGCGACCACAGCCGTTCAAGAGGACGTAGATATAGTAGGACTGAGTATTCTATCATCGAACTATATGCGGCTGGTGTCTGAGACTATCAAAGAGCTAAAAGACCGTGGCAAGGGCGATGTAATGGTGCTGCTGGGCGGGATTATCTACGAGGAGGATTTTCCGGCTCTTAAAGAAATGGGAGTGGCCGGGATTTTTATTCCTGGAACACCACTGCAGGACATTGTGGAGTTTGTCTGCCAAAAGACCTCTCACAGAGTCGCCTAAGCATGATATTGTCGGTTAACTAGCAACGCTTTACGCGTTCGGGGGCAGTGTCGCGGGGATTACTGAAATCGGCTCTCCTTGACTTGTCTCAGCCAGTTGTCAAGCAAGGTGCGTTTATTGAGGATTTCTTTGGCAGCAGAATATGGATCAAGCTCGCCCTTTTCCACTTTTTCTAGATAGATGGTCAATTGCCCATCTTCCTCGATGAATTTTACCACCTGGGCCATAATCTTGTGCTCGATAGTTCGAAGTAGTTCGGCTCTCCTCTGCCTCTGGCGCCTTAAAGCCAGCTCACCAGTCTCTTCCAGAACTTGATGGTGGTGTTCGATGTGCTGATATACCTCCCTGGTTCCCACGTCATTGACGGCTTGGGTAGCCACCACGGGCACCCGCCACCGGGATTGCTTGGGCCTCTCGTGGAGCATCATCTCCAACTGGGCTACCAGGTAATCCGCTCCGGGACGGTCAGCCTTATTCACTACAAAAATGTCACCAATTTCGAACAGCCCTGCCTTCATAGTCTGGATGGTATCACCAGCTTCAGGAACCAAGACCACTAAAGTGGTATCAGCAGTTTCCATAATGTCAAGCTCGGTCTGTCCTACTCCCACTGTCTCGACAAAGATAACCTGCTTACCGAAGGCATCAAAAAGCTTTATCACCCCGCTGGCTGTCTTAGGTAGCCCTCCGTAGCTACCTCTGGTGGCCATGCTGCGGATGAACACCCCCTCATCCAAATAGTGCTGTTGCATCCTTACCCGGTCTCCCAGCACAGCACCACCACTGAAGGGGCTAGTAGGGTCAACAGCCAGTACCCCTACCTCTAGCCCTTTTTCTCTGGCAATCGAGATTAGTTTGCTTACCAGGGTGCTTTTCCCCCCTCCTGGTGGACCGGTAACCCCGATGCAATAGGCCCTGCCCGTACGAGAATGGATTGCCTCCATTATTTCAGGCACCTGGGGGCTTTCCCGCTCCACTAAGGTGATAAGCCGGGCTAACGATTGCTTATTGCCAGCCAACATCTCCTTTATCAATTCCTTCATCTCATTCCTTTAAGATTTCACTACTGTCAAAATAGCATAAGAAGCTCGAATAACGCAAATCCTTGGCAATATAAGACCTTCTACCAATTTCTACCCTCGGCAAGAGGATGTTTATTAATACCCGTAGGGACAGACCTTCAGGTCTGTCCGAGGTTTGGACAGGTTTAAAAACCTATCCCTACATCTTGGCAAGGAAAGCGTTTAGTGGGTAGGTTGCCCGACGTCGGGCAACCTACCCGATATGAAGTTTTCGGACGCCCTGCCTGCATCCAAATTTTATAGGAGTTGCTAAACATCCTCTGGCAATGTGTTTGACATCCTGATAGATTCACGTTAAACTTTACCTAGAAGAAGGGGATGGAGTATACTTAAGGGCTTATAACTTCGGGCTTTCGCGGTGGAACAAGGGATTTATGGCATTATTCTTTCTGGGTTATTGTTAAAATGAGTTAGGGAGTCTATAGTCAAGGAGAGGAGAAAATGAGTGTAAAGGATCCCTCATGGTTAGCCCAATACCTACGTAGTCGTGAGAGGGTCTTAATTATGGCTGGTGCTTTATGTGACCAGGTTGACTTGGGGAAAAAGAGCTTACTGGATTATGTGACGGAGATTGCTACAAAAATAAAGGCACCTGTGGCTGCTACAGGGAATACAGTGGTCGGTCTAAGGGCTAGAGGCATTGATACAAAGAAGGCATGGGCAGCCGAATTAGTAAACTATATGCGCTACGAGTGGCAGAATCCCATTATTGATGGGAAACCTGAAGTTTTGGTTCTTATGGGCTACAGCCCGACACTTGCCACTAACTTGGTTTCTGCGGTTAAGGATGCGGAGACCGTGGTGCTGGGTAACACATATATCGAGGAGGCAACTTATTCTCTTCCTGACACCACTTCTTTCAAAGAATGGCAAAAAGAATTAACGGAGTTAGTCCAGGCACTGGGAAATTACTAGTCCAAAAAATGGGTAGCGAAGTTGAGGAACTGAAGAAAAGGATTAGTGACGGTGCCTTTCGGCATTATGTTTTTGATGTTTCAGAAGTGCTCGCTGAGGCTCAGCGGTTCTTACAGCAAGTGGGATATGAACTGAAACCACCCTCCTACATTGGTCTCGTTCAGCCTGATTTCCGGGCGAAGCGCAAAACTGATAAGGCTACTTATGAGGTAGTGGGAATGGTGCGGGAAAACCTGGATCAGGCAGTCGAGGCGCTTATCAAGCTGGCAGCAATAAGGGCTGTTAGGGGCAATATCGATTGCATACTGGTGTTACCACCGGCGAACGAGTATTTGCTGATAGAGTTTCTGATGGAAGAAAAGGGGCGGTGGTACTTTGGCATGAAGGATGCCAAACTGACGGTCTGGTTCTGTAATCCCGAGAATCACACGACAATGTGCGTTATTGGCTCACCAGCAGATAACGACTTCCAGAAGCACTTTTACTTGGGCAAGATGAGCTTCGATGGCTATATGACCACAAGGGCGGCTCATCTTATTCAAGAGAGACTTCTGGAAGAGGAGGAAGAGGAGTAGTCCCAGGGGAACTGGAAGGCTTTCCGAAATTATTTTCTAAAGGAGGTAAATTATGGGAAAGAAACTGGAAGGCAAAAGTGCTGTGGTTACTGGTGCTGGCCGGGGGATAGGCAGGGCAGTGGCCTTGGAGCTAGCCAGACAAGGTGCCAAGGTGATGGTGTGCGACCTTGGTGGAACCAGGTCGGGAGAGGGGGCTAGTGCATCACCGGCAGATGAAGTGGTAGCTGAGATCAAGAAGGCTAGAGGAAAGGCTGTTGCCAACTACGAATCTGTAGCTGATTTCGCTGCTGCTGAGCGGATTATAAAGAGCTGCGTGGATAACTTCGGCCGAATAGACATCCTGGTCAACTGCGCTGGCATCCTTCGTGACCGGATGGTCTTCAATATGGCTGAAGAGGAGTGGGATGCGGTTATCGCTGTCCACCTCAAGGGGACGTTCAACATGATCCGCCATGCCTCTCGGTTGATGAGAGAACAGAAGGGAGGACGAATAGTCAACACTACCTCCGACGCCTGGAGAGGCAGTCCGGGACAAGCGAACTACAGTGCTGCCAAAGGTGGAATTGTTAGCTTAACTTATACCGTTGCTGGAGAGCTGGGGAAATATGGCGTGACTTGCAACGCGATTGCTCCCATTGCAGGGACCAGAATGACCATGGCTGAAGACGTACTAGCGCGATTCAAGGGTCTGATGGAGGCGGGGGCTATAACCGAGGAGCAATATAAAGAGCTTACAGAGATGCCTGGACCCGAGTTCGTGGCCCCGGTGGTGGCTTATCTCTGCACTGACGAGGCAGCAGCCATAAACGGTAAGGTCGTTGGCTGTGAAGGTGGGAGGGTAGCTCTATATTCCGAACCAGTGCAGATAAAGGGTCTTTATAGAGACTACAAGAAGGAAGGGCCCTGGACTGTGGATGACTTGATTAGGCTTGTGCCCAAGACATTGCTCGTTTAACCCTAGGCTAGCCGTGGCAATAAGAGCAATTAAGCATCCCAACCTTCCCTGGCCTGGTGTAAATCTCTATCATGGGAGGGTGTTTAATAATGTCATTCTGAGGAGTCCAAATGAATTTGGACGACGAAGAATCTCTGAGATTCTTCGTGGAGTTTACCCTGAGCGAGATTCTTCGGTCGCTTCGCTTCCTCAGAATGACAATCGGATGTTGTTAAACAGTTTCATTATGGGGTGTCTTTGAGTGTGGTCTGGTAGGGAGGCAGCTTTAGTGCTGCTGCCTTTTTAGTTTGGTATGGCTCTAGAAGATTGATGTTCTAGACAGGCTCAATTTTGTGGAGGTGATAAACATCGCCAATTAGCCGATAGGGGATAGGTAGGTCATATGTAAGAGGAGGTCAAAGTGAGTGTGATAGAAGAGACAGAAATAAAGCTTCCACCGGGAAGAGAGTTTCAGTTGCCCACAGACCCCGATCATCTATGGGACGGGTTGCAGGATGTTGGGTTGGGGATAAGATGGGTAGCTGAGGTGAAGAAGGCTGACATGCAGATTGAGATATCCGGACCAAAGTGGGAATACAAGAGCTACACCATCCTCGAGGTTATAGAAGACCCGGAGAAGGTCAGGGATGGCATAGTGACTTTAATTGGCCCTGATATACATGAGGTTGAGCCCGGCACCTCTGTGCCTTCTGCTTGGGACATAAAAGTGTATGGCCCAGGGATAACCCAGAGACATCGTGAATATCTGGAGAGGCAGATGGCCATGGCACTGCATGGTGTAGAGGGGTACATGGCCTTTGGCACGTTCCAGGCCCCGTGGATGAGGATAAGCAAGTCGGTGGCAGGCCGGCTCACCTTTGCCAAGCTATGCCAGGTGATACATGCCTACATAAAAACCGTTGTTCCCCAGGTAGAGAAGATGGAATTTCGATGGGTAATCGGTGCCCCGGAAGTTGGCGGCCTTGACCTGATTTTGCCACTGTACAAACGGGGAATTGAGAGGCTGAAGGCACAGGAACAGGCCATAACACTGGAAGACGAGGATGTAGATATCTTTTATGGCTGCACTATTTGCAAGTCGCTGGCTCCGAACCACGTATGCGTGATTACACCCAGCCAGATACCTTATTGTGGCATCCTGTCCTATAACGGGGCACAAGTAACAGTGGAGCTTGATCCAGAGGGCTATATCTTCCAGATGCAAAAGGGAGAGGTGCTAGACCCCCAGTTAGGGAGCTTCACCGGCGTGGATGAGGCTGTCTATGAGAGGTCTAACCATCAGGTAAGGCATGTGAACGTATTTAGTGCCATAAGGTATCCCACTACTAACTGTGGCTGCTTTGAAGGGGCTGCCTTTTACATCCCAGAGGTAGACGGTCTTGGTCTAGCCATACGGCGATACATCGGCGTAACCCCACTAGGCATCAAATTCTCGCGTTTGGCGGGCATGATCTCCGGTGGCTCGCAGAACCACGGCAACAAGGGTATCTCCCTTCGTTCCATGCAGAGCAAGACCTTCCTCAAGGGCGATGGCGGTTGGGACAGGATAGTTTGGATGCCAGCCGATATGAAGCGAGAGGTAGCGGAGTATATCCCGGAAGAGATTTACGATAAGATTGCCACTGAAGAGGATACTATCGATCCTATGGAGCTTAAGGAGTTTCTGAAGAAGAAAGGGCACCCAATAGTAGAGAAGTTCTGGAAGAATGGCGAACCTCAGCCACTGAAGGTGCCACTCCCAGGAGCGGATTGGTCAGATTAGTAGTATCGGAGGTTAACTATGGGAGACAACGTCTGCGGTGTATGTCAGAAGAAGGAGGCAGAGTGGACATGCAGTGTGTGCGGCATTCCACTATGTGCTGAGTGCGTTCGGGAAGTAGCCATGGAAACCCCCGGTCAAAGGGTCTTGGGTGTGTTGACCAGCCCTCTGAAATCAGGGATGCGAAAGAAGAAAGTATGTGAGAAATGCATGAAGGAAGTAGATTTTGTTGACTAGGCGTAGGCTGTTTCCAGCTTGGCCTGTTCCAGTAAAATCAACGACCTCATTACGGCGTGATGATCAGAAGAACAGTAGCCGACCAGACATGCTACGGGGGGAATCCCCCCAAACTCTTGAAGAATGACTGAAGAAGTGAACGCCTGAAGCAATTGGTTGCTCTTTATGGGCTTGGGGTCACTTCACTGGACTAAGTTAAGTATAGATATATTGGAGGTAAGGAGCTGTGAAGGATAGCAGAATCGCTCATGTGGGATCCCTGGAGGTTGACATCCGTGAAGTGGTGCGTGACCCTCGGGGTATGGAGGACGAGATTGCTGAGATAATGGAGAACGACTTTGTTGAGGGCCACCAAAGTAATTTCGGAGGATGGATAACTCTCCTGCCTGATGCCGCAGACATAGCAGAATGGGACCATGCTCTGATGGACAAATACCCCCCGTTGCATACCCAGCCCCAAGGGGTCTGCACTGACTGTGGTTTGGGGCCTTGCAATTTGGAGGAAAGCCAGGGAAAGTGTGGACTGGGGATGGAGTCTTTCCAGGGCAGGTTGAGCTTGCGGAAGGCATGCCGCGGCTGTATGACTCAAATGGTGGCTACCCGTGAGCTATTGAACTATGCCCTCAAGCGCTGGGCAGAAAATACCCCTGTTAGCATGGGCGAGATTCTAAGCATCTCTGACCACGCTCCTGCCATAAGCGTCCTGTCCGGTCTGTATGTAAAGAATCTCAAAGACCTGAACAAAGCGCTTTCTTATGGAGAAGCACAGCTAGCCAAGCTCTTCCAGGCAAGTTACTCCGGTGCAGGAACAGCGGCGGAGTTTGAAGGCATGGTATTGCATGCCGGCTCCGTTCTGCTCGTTGCCATGGGAGTAGCCGAGATGCTGAAGATTTCCTGTTATGGCTTTATCAGCGCCGCCAATCAGGAACTGGAAGGGATCGAACAGTTTCCTCCAGCCACCATAGCTGGCGGGTGGGCGTCAGTAGAAAGCGGCAAGCCGGTTATCGCCTTCGTCGGCGACGACTTCTTACCGGCATGGTGCGCCATAGACCATATCAAGCAGAACGGTTTGACGGAGCAGGTTGAAATATGTGGCATTGGTGCAGCAGGCGATGATATAGCTAGATTCTACAATAGGTGCCGAATTATTGCCCCGATGGTGAGAGCAGCAAAGGCAATCAGGAATGGTTTGTTTGATGTAGTGGTTATCAGCCCGGGCTGTGTGCCTTTGGACCTTCTATCTGAGGCAACGAGGGTGGAAAGCAAGGCTATATGGGTGGGGCACCATGCAGTTGGTGGGCTGGCAGATAGCACGGATGAGCCAGTGGAGAAGATAGTCAGTGCCCTGGTCAGTGGGGAGAAGGCAGTCTGGATCAGGGATGTAGAGAAGGCGGGGGAGGTAGCAGTAAAAGTAGCGCAGAAAGTAAAGAGGAGTGGTAGTCATATTATCTCTGAGGACAAAGCAATCAAGCAGGCCAAGAATCACAAAAAGGATTGCGATATTTGCTCCATTGTCTGCCCTGTTGGTTTACCTGTATCCAAAGCAGTCAAGCAGCTTGGCAACAGCGACTGGACTGGTTTCTTTGAGGTGGAGAAGGGCTGCAATTTTTGCGGTAGGTGTGAGGAGGCTTGTCCCAGCAAGGTTCAGCTGCGCGACATCATCGTAGCTGCCGAGAGGAAGCAGGCCAGTGCAGACAGATTCGTTATGAGAGCAGGGAGGGGACCGATATCGATTACCGAGCTACTGCAATCGGCTTTTGCGGTGGGCTGGGGCAGTATTCCAGCTATGGTTACCATTTTTGGCTGTGGCGATGCCCATCGAGAAGAGATTGCCTGGATAGCTAATGAATTACTCAGCGGAGGTTGCATGGTCTTTGTGGCAGGCTGCGCTGGAGCTGAGGTGGCTCGTTCCTTCAACCAGGCGAAGAGGAAATACCTCTTTGAGCAATACCCGGCTACCTGTGCAGGAAGGAACCTGGTGAACTGCGGCAGTTGTTCCGCCATTTGCCAGGCAGTCCCTATGTATCTGATGCTGCGTCCTTCCGGTGGTATTCACCTGTATGGCTCCATACCGCCACTGGGAGATTCCATCAATCTTGGTGGTGCTCAGTCACTAATCCTATGGGGGGCTTTGCCGGACAGGATGTATGCTGCGGCAGCCGCCTGGGCACGCCTGGGCTCAACGGTCATAGTAGGGCCAGCCTCATCTCTGGGATGGAACCGATATCTGGTTGGCAACAAATATGATCGGAGCAAGTGGTGGGTGCATCACGGAGAGATGGGAAAGAAGCGAGAGGTCGAACCGGTGAAGGAACACCTTATTGTCCCGGTGGAAACCAAAGAGGAAGCACTAACCATGCTGGCCCGCTCCGTCTTGACGGTGAGGGACTACAGGGAGAGCCGGGCCACCCACCTCGAGGTTCTGATTGACTATTACCAGCGCTTTTATGGTGAGCTCCCTGAAGACTGGCACCTTCTGGTAAGATCAGATTTTGAGCTGCCTCCCAGATATAGAAGGCATCTGGTCAATCTGCTGGCATCGGAACACGGCTGGGAAACAGAAGGGATGAAGGTTAAGAGGGCAAAACATCGAGACGGCAGGCTGATGACCCTGTCAGAGTTTGCTGCCAGCTATGGCATGGAACAAGGAATCTACTGCACCAGGATTCGCAGCCAGTTGCCAAAACGTCTTAGATAGGGTGTTTAGTAATGTCATTCTGAGGAGTCCAAATGAATTTGG
>CAZNKW010000025.1:0-10445 GCA_964573655.1 uncultured Dehalococcoidia bacterium | reverse complement strand
GGCTTTCCTCAGTTCCCTCAGTCGTTGCCCAAAGGTCATCACAGTGCTCCCTAATGCTGTACATTAATCCTACCTTTTGTTGAGCTGACTGTCAACTGCTACCAAATGCCTGCGATTACCCATTGCTGAAGACGCTGACTTTGTCAATAGTTAGCAGTTTTTTGGTCTACACTCTTGAGTGTGAAAGGGGGCTAGTAGTGGAAAACAGCCGCCGACCTCTGTAACTTTGGAAAGGCCGCAACTCAAAGCGAAGGAGGTGCAGCAAGCTATATTCATGCTCTGTTAGCTCTGAGGATAGCCTAAGGTTTTATTAGATGCCGCTCTGTTAAAGTATGAAGGGAATAAGCGCCTTGTGTTTTTTATTTCAAACCTGCTTTTTGGCGGCCTTGGCACTAGCCAACTTGGCATCCATAAAAGCCTTGAAAGCTTCGCGAGAATCATAGGTGAACTTGAATCCGATTGTCTTGGTGAGCTTCTCAGTATTGACCAGTATGGGGTACTTCATGAACTCAAGCCCGCCAGCCTGCGATACCTTTTGGATACGCAGCGCCCAACTGAAGCGTACCAGCGCTGACCAAAGCCACGAGGGAAGACCAAGAGACGGCTTACCCGTGGCCCTCAGCATTTCTCTGTAGCTTACCGACCCCTCGGCGCCCGCATTGAAGATGCCTGATCGCCTTTCTTTGACCAATGTCACGTCCAGCCTCGCCAGGTCATCTTCGAAAATGAACTGCCATCCGGGATTGTATCCAAGAACGTACATGGTCACGGGCATGAACAACACATTGAGACCGGACACGACAGCTCCCGGTCCGACAACTGAGACGACTCGGACGATGGTAACACTCTGCTTGGAATGGGTTTTCATGTACTCCTGGAACATCGGTTCGACTTCTGCCTTGTCCTGTCCGTACGGGAAGCCACGAACTGGCCTCAGTGGCTGCTCTTCGGTAATAAGAGGAGGATTATCGCGATGGGCACCATAGACGGTATGGCTGCTCTGGTAGAATAGGGCCTCCACCGACATTGCCTCGCAAGCGTGCAAGAAACTCCGAGAGCCGCCTATGTTAATATCGTGAGCGTCGACACGCCTATTGGGTGGGACAACAAAAGCCAGGTGGAACGCCGAGTCCACCTTGTTCTGGTCGAAGATGTCGATGAGCGGCTCGCGCACATCCCGTGAGTAGAATTTCAGTTTGCTGCTGGAGTAGTTGGGTGGCCTGATGTCTATGCCTACAACACTCTCTACGTCCTTATCTTGATCCAACAGCTTGAGTATCTGGGTCCCAAGGTAACCAGAGATGCCGGTGATAGCGACCTTTTTCATTTGTTCCCTCCTTGAAAGCCCCCCTCAAGGGAGCCACGATCTTCTCCTATCAAAAGAACTGCGCGGCGGAAGTACTACTTCCCGGGACGGCTAGCCGCATGCTTACCCGCGCGCCGGCCTGCGAAAACGCAATCTGCGATGGATGTCCCGCTGGCGAAATAACTATTGGAGCAGAGACCTACGGCATTCCGTCCAGCAGCGTACAACCCGTCGATTGAAGAACCATCTGCTCGCTTAACCTGTCCAGTCTGTTCATTCACAACAAGGCCGCCGAGGGTAATAGCTGCAGTAGGGATGCCGCCCTTGGTTAAAAATGAGGAGAACCCCTGAAGGGAGCAATCCAGTGCATAGAATGGAGGCGTTTCCTGAGGCACGAAACGCTTTTGCAGCTTACCCAGCGGATCTGGCTCACCCTTCTTCGCGATCTCGTTGTACTGCTTCATCGTAGCTTCAAGACCTTCAGGAGAAATCTTGAACTTCCGCGCCAGTTTGGCAAATGATGAGGCCTTCTTTCGGCTGATGAGCAGCATAGGTATCATCGTCAGCTTCTGGAAAAAGGCGCACTGGTCTCCCAAATGGCTCTTGGCTTCCTTGTAGGTCTTGCTATCAAAGACAAGGTAGGCATTGCCACCAGCCTTCGATACTATATAATCGCCCTGCTTGCCGCCGTACAAGTCCTCGCTGCATATTCGCTGGCCCTGCTTATCTACTAGGACGCCCTGCATCAGCGCCTCAGGCGGGACGTAGAAGCGCCAAGCCGATATCTTGTCCATGTGCGATGTGACACCGCCCGCGCTCTCCCCCAAAGCAATCCCTGCGCCGTCATCAGCATATGTCCCCAGCGGAAGACACTTTCCATAGGCACAGTTGCACTCGTTGACCCTCTTTTTGTTAAAGATGAAGCCGCCGGCTGCCAGGATTATGCCCTTGCGTGCCCGCGCGCAGTAGGGCCGGGAGCGTACCTTCGCAATGCCGATGGCCAGCATATTAAGCAGGCTCGCTAGCGGTGGCATATAAGTGTTGAGCTTGGCGTTAATCCAAGTGATACCGCCATGGAACCGTCTGAGCAAGATGGAGCTCGGTGGTATGGAACGCCCCTCTACGCCTATGACCTGGCCATCCTCAGCCTGTATGAGCTTGAGTACCTGGGTCTGGCAGCGCACCTGGACATTCTTGCTTTTGCGCAACGTTTTCTCTAAGCTGTGGAAGAATGTGAGGCCCGACATGCCTTTGCCCTTGGCGCGGTGTCCACGCGGCACGGGCTTTGCTTTGGCCTTATAATGAGCGTTATTCTCGCTTCCGGAATAGTAGAGGTAGTAGGCGTCGGTGGGGTAGGAGGTCTTGAACGGGCACAGCGATCCCTCGAAGAGTATGCCAGCCTCAGCTAGCCAGCGGACATCCTCCTTTGACTGCTCGCAGAAGCGGCGCAGCGTCTCGTCGGTCATCACCCCTTCGCCGATCTCCTGCTTCAGATAGTTGTACATTTCCTCCACCGTGTCTTCGTATCCTGCTGCTTTCTGATATGGCGTCCCGCCGCCGGCATAGACAACACCCCCGCTTGCGGCTGTCGCCCCACCTCCATGGAAGCGATCCAAGACCAGCACTGAAGCCCCCTGTTGAGCAGCCTCCAGTGCCGCTGACGCACCTGCTGCACCAAATCCGACCACAATAACGTCAGCCTCGGCATCCCACTTTCGAGTCTCCTGTTTCCTAGCCATCGTTCTTAATCACTCCTTTCCCCACTGGTGAGTGCCATTTCCGTTATGTCGTCAGCTCCAGTGGATACGCCCCCAATGCTTGGAGTTCGCTCAAAGTCCAAGTGCACGCCGGTCCCAACATGCTGGCCATTGCTTCCATCTCCACTATTCCAGGCTCAGCCATCATCATTTATCGTTGGCCACGCAGCGGATCCCGTCCGGATGAAAAATCAATGTGGCGCATTTATTACAGTGATCGCAGCCGTTGACGTAATTGGGATCCGCCATGGCGTGATTCACAAAGGCGGGATCCTTAATGAGTGCCCGCCCTATCTGGACAAAGTCGAATTCCCGCATCACGGTTTCTAAGCTCTCCATTGTACACACTCCGCCGATGTAGCACAACTTGGCATTCTTGATTCGGTCGCGCACCCTCTTGGCCTCTTCAAGGAAGTACAACTCTTTGTAAGGGTATTTCTTGAACATCCAAGGGCCGACCATACGCATGCCGAGACGCACAAACCAACTCTTTTCCACCTTGATCAGTCCCGGAAGCAGGCTGTCTCCATGAAACATGAGCATCGGGTTCATGCTGCTGGTACCGCCGGTAGGGATCAGGGCATCGATTCCAGCATCGTCCAGCAGTCCGGCTACTTCAATAGCCTCATCTGTGGTTAGACCACCCTTGACCCCGTCGGTGAGTCCCATCTTGCCGAGTATAGGGAAGTCGTCCCCCACTGCCTTGCGCACTGCTTCTAAGGCCCGCAACGGGTAACGCATGCGGTTGATGAGCGATCCGCCATATTCGTCTTTTCGTTTGTTAGTCTTGGGGCTGATGAACTGGCTCAATCCGTAGCCGTGGCCGAAGTGTATCTCCAAGGCATCAAAGCCTGCCGATTTCATGAAGAGGGCCGCGTCGTGAAAGCACTGAACCACACGATTGATATCAGCGTGGGTCATGGCACTGGCGAAGGGTATGCCATAGGGGATGCCACTCATATTGATCATGGGGGAGGGACCGAGCGGGCGCTTGCCTTGAAGGCTTCTATTCTGAGAGAAGTTGCCGCAGTGACCAATCTGTCCTGAGATCTTCGCACCAGCCTCATGCACTGCGCGGGTCAGCCGCTCCATCTGTGGACGAATCCTCTCGTGCATGTACATCATCACTTCTCTGATACGTCCATCAGCCTCGACAGCGCAATAGGCCATCGTGGTCATTCCCACTCCGCCCTCTGCCAGTTCACGATGTAGATTGATTAACCGTTCGGTGGGATAGCCATCCGGGCACATTCCCTCAAAACAGGCTGATCGAATGATACGATTGCGCAGTTGCAGGCCGGCGATCTTCCCCGGCGTAAAAGCCTTTCGTGTCTCCCGTGCCGCTCGTTCCATATGTGCTTCCTTTCTAGCCCCGAAGACTCCGGGACTACCCTGCCACGTTTTTCCGCCAGAGATCGCTGCCATCATAGCTTGGACTCACGTCACAAGCAACATGGCGCATGGGGAGGGTGGCGCTCCACGAGATTCACTCCTATCTTCTCTTCAGCGATTACCAGGCCGCCCTCCCGAAGGAGACGGAGACGCTTCCAGAATCGGCGGCAGATGCCCTCGCCAGCCTGTGAGTTAGCGACGGTTCAGAGCTAGTCTCGGCATTGCGACTATACGATACTCGAATTATGCCTGCACATTTTGGTTCGAGATTCCGAAATAGTCAATCTGGCAATGTCACTCAAGAAGTGGTACAGTTGCTGGGGGCAGGTCATGCTCGCTGAATGCCACAGCCACGTGGCACTCTTCAAACAAGGGCATAGGAACCAGGCCGAGGCGCAACTCATCCCCATGGCACCCAGTACTCAGTAGTGGGCAGTAGGTTTCCTACTATGCCTGCCTTCGCTCCTTTGGTGGGCAGTAGTAAACGGCAGGTCCCGTTTTCTCCTCCGGCTTCAGGACGTTTGCGCTCCTCTGGGCTATCAATTGCGACACCTCGCTCTCCCGATCTGCCAGGTCTCCCCAGAATATGGCTTGGCATCCACAGCACAGAGCGCAGAAGGGCTCAAAGCCCTGATCCAATCGCTCAGCGCAAAGGTTACACTTGCGCACCACGTTCCTGTCAGGGTCATGAACAAGCGCCTGATACGGGCAGACCAACAAGCACTCCTGACAGCCATCGCACTTCTCCTCGTCTATCAGCACTATACCATCAGGGCGCTGGTATATGGCTTCGACATGGCAGGCGTCGCGGCATGGTGGTTGGTCGCAGTGCATGCAGGCTATGGGAAGCCAATACATGCTCAAACTGGGAGGTGTGCCCGCTGGGGTATCAGGATGAGACCCGCCGACAGTTTCCACTCTCATTCCCGAGATGGCCTCCATGTTGTTCTCCACCTTGCAGGCTATGTTGCATGTCTGGCATCCGATGCACCTCTCGAGATCAATAACCAGTCCGTATCTCCTAACCACTTGCTTTCACCTCCCCAACCAGCTCGACCTCTACCAGAACATCGTGACAGGCAAAATTCGGCTCATAGATAGCTTGTTGAGCTGGGTTAATAGTCTCGTGGGTCAATGCTTGGTGGGTACCCTCGACATAGTCGCTGGGCCACCACCCCTCTTCCAGCTTGACCGCACCTGCCCTAACTCCCTGGTTCAGTTTGACTCTGAGTTTGACCTCACCCCTGTCGTTAAAGACATGAACGATGTCTCCATCGTGAATACCTCTCGCTTGAGCATCAGCCGAGTTCATCTCCAGCGTCGGCTCCGGGTCGAGGTCGCGGAGCCAAGGGATATTGGCAAACACGGAGTGACATCGGTACTTAGGATGAGGGGTGATAAGGGATAGCGGGTACTTCTGGGCCAGCGGCGTACGCTGACTCTCTAGGGGTTCCATGTAGAAAGGCAATTCCTGTCCGAAACCCTTGAGCTTCTCTACGTAGAATTCCAGCCTCCCCGAGGGGGTGCCGAAGGCAGGCATACTGGATATTGCTGGTAGCATCGGGCGCTCCTTCAGCTTCTCCACGGTTATCCCCTCCATCGAGGGATGACCTGAGGCGAGCAGAAGGTCGACAAGCTCCTCCTCACTCTCGGTGAGGAAATCCTGAATGCCCATTCTCTTGGCGAAGGAGGAGAAGATTCGCAGATCCGACTTGGACTCATACAAGGGCTCTATCACCTTCTGCTGCAACTGGAGATAATTGTGTGATCCGTTGCCAAGCGGGAAGAATAGGTCAGTGCATTCGTAGATGCTGCAGGCCGGAAGGACGATGTCGGCGTACTTGGCGCTGGCGGTCATGAAAATATCGCTGACAACTATGAACTCCAGGAGGGGCAAAAGCTCTCTGGTCACCCTGTTGAAGTTAGGAATCGAATTCAGCAGATTGAGTTTGGTCAACCAAAGCGCCCTGATCGGGTACGGCTTGCCGTTGATGATAGCATCATACATCTGCAGTATCGGCATAAGGTTTGGAGCACCGCGGCTCATAAATGCGAGGAAGTTCAACACAAATGGGGCGTGGCCCTCAACGCTAATGTTGCCGGTGATGGCCGCCAGTGTGTTTATGGCGTGATAGGTGAGGTCCCCGTGGAAAGTCCTCTGGCAGCCCAAGCCCCTGAAGGAGGCCGCCGGCTTGGCGGTAGCATACTCGGTGGCCAACCTGATGATAGTGGCGCTGGGGATCCCGGTTATGTCAGAGGCTCGGTGCGGCGGGTATTGTTGGACCAGTTCCACCAAGAGCTGAAAGGCTGGTTTGCAGCTCACTCCATTCGCCGCATAGACCCCGGTCAGGGCAGGGACTACCCCGGGTGCATCGTGTGCCAGGGGCGAGCCCGTCCCGGTATTCCAGACGACGTACTTTTCCGACCCACGCGAAATGATATCCTTTTCTCTCAAGAACATGCCATTGTCAGCACGCACCAAAAAAGGCCCCACGGTGTATTCCTTGATGAAAGAGGTATCCTGAAGCTTGCGGTCCAGTATGACGTTCATCATTCCCAAGGCCAGGGCACCATCGGTACCTGGCCTGATCTGCATGTACTCGTCCGCCTTAGCTGCTGTCGCGGTGAATAAGGGGTCGATAACGATCAACCTCGCCCCCCTTTCTTTGGCGTCCCTGATCGTGCGCCATTTGAAGAAGTCGGTATAGGCAGGATTACCTCCCCAGTTTAGGCATAGAGCAGGTTTCTCAAATCTCGTGGTATAGTCCTCGCCATACCACCATTGCGACCCAAAGCAGACCATATCGCTGCAGATTCCGCCCGTATCCCCGTAGCCCGCTGGCAAGAGAAAGGTCCCCTGCAAGGCACCTATCAACCCCTCCAAGGCCATTGTGGCCAGAATCGCCATAGAGTCCATCGTCCAAGCCACGGACCTGGAACCGTGCCTGTCGCTGATGTCCCTTAGCCTTTGCGCTATCGTGTCTAGGGCTTCATCCCAGGTTATGCGCTGCCATCTACCCTCGCCTCTGACCCCCTGACGCTTCATGGGATATTTAAGGCGGTCGTGATGGTATACCCATTTGACGGCGGACAAGCACTTCGCGCATACGTGGCCTGTGCCCGGAAAATCGCCAGGCTCAACCTTGACTAGGACGCCATCCTTTACATGAGCTAGGATTCCACAGCCAGGTCCGCAGGACAACGGAGCGCATGTGCGCACTACTTTTACACTGGGTTCCGCTCTTACTGGTCTTCCAAGCGTCATCTACTTCACCTCCTTCACGGTCCTCTGGAAGTGACCGCAATGCTCCATTCTGGGGGATTCGAACTCATTCAGTTCGACAGACCGAAGGCCAGTCCAAAGGCTCGGGTTCTCTCTTTCGTACAGTACTGCCACGTAGGACAGCCATTATCAGCACTGCCGCCCACACCAGGAATACCTCTGCCTAATGTCTCGCCCTTTTTCACCCTCCTATTCTGGAAATCCTTGCCCTCCCTGGTAGTCCTTAGCTGGGCAATCCCAGTCCATATTTCCCGGCGATAATATTCCTGGATATCTCACTGGTGCCACCGGCAAGACTCCAACCCCTTGAACTTAGATACATATGCCTCATCCTGCCCCCCAGCTTCGCCCACTTGGATTTCTCATCCAGTTGCCCATAGAGCCCGAGGATTTGCATCCCCAGACTAGCCACTCTCTGAGCAACATCGGCGCCATGGATCTTATTCTGGCAGCTCGGAAGCACAGTGAGCATTTTCTGGCTTGCCATCCAGTTCAGTCCTTCGCCCATGTTACGCCCCACTTCAATCTCAATAGCCATCTCAGCTAGTCTACTTCGAATGACAGGTTCCTTGGCTAAAGGCTGACCATTGACGTAGGTCTCCTTGCAATACTGCAACAACTGCTCAAAGTATCTCCTGGCATTGTGGAGTATGACGAGCCCGTAGCTTCTCTCAATAGCGAAGGCATGCATACTTACATCCTTCCCTTTGTTCTTCTCCCCGAGGAGGTTCTCCTTGGGAACCCTGACATTGTCGTAGAAGACCTCACAAAAGGCGCCAAGCCCGGTCATCTGCGTTATCTGGCGCATGGTAATCCCCGGGCTCTTGGGGTCGACAATGAAAACGCTGATACCCAAATGCTTCTTGGGGGCGTTAGGGTCAGTTCGAGCATAGACCACGCACCAGTCGGCATGTTGGATGCCGCTGGTCCAGATCTTCTGCCCACTAAGGACAAAGCAGTCTGCTTCCTCTACTGCCCTCAATTGAAGGGCGAAGAGGTCTGAGCCGACATTGGGCTCGCTCATCCCTATGGCATATTTTATCTCCCCACGGAGAATGGGAGGGATGAACCTCTTCTTCTGTTCCTCAGTGCCGAACGCCAGAATAAGGTCGCCTTGAACGACGGCAATATCCATCCCTGGTACGCCGTGGTAGATCAACTCCTCCTTGAGTATCCAGTCCTTCGCTAAGTCTTCCTGCCCCCCATATTCCTTGGCCCAGCTCAACCCTATCCAACCTTTGGCCGCCAGCCCGCGCCATACCTTCTTGGAGAGCTGGTAAACCTCCTCCCTTGCCTCTTCTTCAGGTCCAGGGTCTACCCCATGCCAATCAGAAGGTAACACCTCCCGAATGAAATCCCTTACCTCCTTTCGGAAGGCCTCCTCCTGTTCAGTGTAACGAAAATCCATCACCCTCCTTTCGCTAGCCTAGAGCCCCTCACTGAGCATCCATGCCGCTTTGTATAAACTAACTCGACCGCTATCGACATCGATGGATCGGAAACGGCTGCACCGGTTCAGCACCAGTACCCATACCAGGCAAAATAATAGAGTACTTTATATGCAACAGATCATACAGTCTCATGGAAAGGGTGCTTGTATCTAGATCCTCAACAATCTCATGGTTAACGCCTCAGGCCCGCAGACGATGACACATAGGCCGCAGCCGAAGCATTTCTCCTTATCGATGGTGGCCTTGAGCTTCTTGGACAGAGGAGTCTTCTCCATCTCGATGGCCTTGAAGAAGCACCTCTCCACACAGTCCTGGCAGCCGGTACAGATCTCCTGATCGACTTCAGCACGAAAGCGGCTCTTCTGCAATATCTGCTCTATGTTACCAACCTCCATGCCAATAGCGAAGATGTCACAGCATTCCCGACAGCAACTGCATATTGCGGTCAGCTTTTCCGGTGTGCTGGAGGCCCAGGTGTGAACCAGGCCAGCTTCCTCAGCCTCACCGGCGATGGCAATGGCCTCTTCCGCAGAGATGCGGCGGCCGGCGCCCCGGCTTATGGCATATTGTGCCCCGCGGTTGAAATGCAGGCAGACTTCAAGCGGGAGAGCGCACCTCCTGATCGACCTGCGGCAGGGACAGGGAACCACAGAGATGGGATTTGCTCCTCCAATCAACCCCTTGATATTCTCTTCGGGCAGAAGCTCACCCCGGTCCGGGCTCCGCTCCATGGCCTTCCATGCCGGAATGACCTTGAGCGCCTGCACATACGAGTCTCCAAGCCCGCCGGCCATAGTCTGTTTCCACTCAGCGTCCCGGAAATCCCGCCACAGGTCGAGGAGCTCGTTATCGACCCACTTCTCTGCGCTGGAGAGGTTGGAATCGTGTAACTGGGTCATATCGTGAGCAAAGCAGAATAATCCCTTGCTGGTACGGATTATCAGACCACGCTCCATAAACTCCTGCAGTTTGCGCTGTGCCGCCTCTTCGTCCATCCCCGTTTTTTGTGCCAGCTCCGCAGGTTGCGCCGGCAGCTGGAGCAGCAGTTTTGCCTCCTCTGGGGTCACCAGCTTCCGCAGTATCCGGCGCAGATACTCCGATGGCGGGTATTTCAGTCTCGAGTTCAATTCAGTGTAGACATCGCCTGTTTTCATATTGACCCTCTTCTGTGAAGCAGCTAGAGGAGAACTATGGCGATTTGGCTCAGCGTCACAGAATGCTCGAAATGCCAAGTCAGAAATAGTGCCATTTTCATA
>CAZNKW010000024.1:0-10452 GCA_964573655.1 uncultured Dehalococcoidia bacterium | reverse complement strand
GTGGAAACTCTATGCTAAAATGAGACTAAGGGAAACCCAAGCAATGCCCATCCGTGTTTTAACTCCTGAGGTTGTCTCGAAAATTGCTGCCGGGGAGGTGGTGGAGAGACCTGCTTCGGTAGTGAAGGAGCTAATGGAGAATTCCCTTGATGCTGGCGCCTCTCAGATTAATATCGAGGTGAGGGGTGGTGGAGTGAACTTTATCAGGGTATCGGATAACGGGGTGGGGATTCTGCAGGATGAAGTAGAGCTTGCCTTTCACCGATACGCCACCAGCAAAATCACCACTTTGGCTGACTTGGAGAAGACCACCTCCCTTGGCTTTAGAGGAGAGGCTTTACCCAGCATTGCTCAGGTGGCTCAGGTGGAACTTCTTACCCGCAGCAAAGAGGAGATATCGGGCACCTATCTTTGTCTACGGGAAGGCGAGGTGGTGGAAAGAGGTGTTCGGGCGAGTCCCCAAGGAACTACGGTTACCGTGCGTAATCTATTCCGCAATGTGCCAGCGCGGCTAAAGTTCCTCAAATCCTCGACTACCGAAAATAGCCATATAGCCGACCTGGTCAGCCAATATAGTCTAGCCTTTCCCGGGGTAAGCTTCGCCCTTATTATCGATGGAAGGAGGGTTTTGCATACCCCGGGCAATGGCAAGTTGAGAGATGTCTTGGTCCAAGTCTATGGCTTAGAGACAGCTCAGGCGATGCTAGAGATAGGGAAAAGCGGGAAAGAGGGTAGCCTTGCTCCGGCGGTCAGTGGCTATATAAGTCCGCCCTCTCTCAGCCGCGCCAAACGTAGTCACCTTAGTTTCTTTGTCAATCGGCGGTGGATACAAAGTCGCTTGATGACTCGGGCTGTGGAGAAAGCCTATGAGGGGCTGCTCATGGTGGGGAGATATCCTATTGCGGTAATCAACCTCTCTCTGCTGCCGCAGTGGGTTGATGTTAATGTTCATCCTACTAAGAGGGAGGTCAGATTCTCTCAAGAGTCCACTATTTTCAATACCCTTTATGGAACAGTGCGCCGTACCTTGGTGGAAAGGATGCCTGTACCTGAGGTAGGCCTCTCTCCTCACCCTATTTTCACTCCTGAACAACCACCTCTGGAAGCGCCAGGCGATGAGAAAAAGCCAAGCTTCGCCTTGCCACTGATTCCACATGTTGCTCCTTCAGGCTTACCTGTTCTTCGTGTTCTGGGACAGCTAGCCAATACCTATATTATTGCCGAGGGTCCTGATGGGCTTTATCTCATTGACCAGCACGCTGCCCATGAACGGGTCCTCTTTGAGAAAATTCTGGCACAGTGGGCACAAAAGGGGGTGGAAATTCAATCACTTCTAGAGCCATTAACCATTGAGCTTAGCCTGAAGCAGGAGGAACTGCTGAGAGCTAGAGGGGAGGTGCTAGCTCAATTTGGCTTTGCTATTGAGCTCTTTGGTGACAGGACCTACCTTTTGCGTGCTGTGCCAGCCCTGCTGGGAGGGCGAGGCATTTTAGAGGCAGTGAAAGAAGCCCTCGACTCTTTAGAGGGTGAAGCTACTCCAGCTAGGGGGGAGGAAAGGGTAGCCCTTTCTCTAGCCTGCCATGGTGCGGTAAGAGCAGGGCAGACCTTGGACCAGGAGGAAATGAGAGAGCTGGTAAGACAACTAGAAAAGGCAACCTCACCCCGCACCTGCCCCCATGGCCGGCCGACAATGATTCACCTTAGCTCAGGGCGACTGGAAAAGGAGTTTGGACGGATCTAGGTTCTGGTCGTTTGCTCTTGCAGGAGTCAGTCGGCGGGCTAAGCTACGCCTGCTGCAGAAGGACAGGCAGGTACCGTCTTACTCTATAGTTTATAGGTGAAGTTTGGGCCAGAAATACAACTCAGGGGGAGAAAATGGGTGAAGAGGTGAAGATGACACTGTGCGGGCTCTGTGTTTGGCACTGCCCCATGGAAGTAAGGTTGAACAATGGTCGGGTTGTTGGCGTCGAGTCCAAGGGATTCAAGGGGTGTCCCAGGTCGCTTACCTCTCCAGAGCTTCTTTATCATCCGAAACGCCTCAACTATCCCTTGAAGAGGATGGGGAAGAGGGGGGAGAACCGGTGGCAGCGGGTTACCTGGGAGCAAGCGCTGGACGAAATCGCTGCGAAACTGGGGCAGATAAGGGACAAACACGGGGCTGAGGCTGTTTGCCTCTCTGTTGGAGGCGACAACCACTGCTCAGGGGAATACCTGACCCGCTTTGAGTACCTCTTTGGGACTCCGAACCTCATGTCTCACGGCCGGGTCTGCCTTATGCCTACTATGCTGACGAGCCTGATTATCAGTGGCTGGGTGATACCCTGGCCCATCATGCGCCGAGAAACCAGGTGTTTCCTGATTGTCGGAGCCAACCCGTCAATGGCTGCCTGGCGCTTATGGCACCGCCTACGGAAGGCCAAAGAGGAAGGATTGAAACTGATAGTCATCGACCCCAGACTCACAGACACAGCCAGAATAGCTGACGTATGGCTGCAACCCAGGCCGGGCACCGATGCCGCCCTGCTCTTGGGTATGGCCAACGTCATAGTAAGGGAGAGGCTCTATGATAGGGATTTTGTCCACAAATGGTGCTATGGCTGGGACAAGTTTGTAGAGCGGGTCAATCAGTATCCGCCGGAGAAGGTTGAGGAGGTCACCTGGGTGCCCGCTGAGAAGATTAGAGAAGCTGCCCGTCTTTATGCCACTGCTAAACCGGGGATATGTTTTGAGGCTATGGGCATTGAACATGCCCGAAACTCTGTGCCAGCGATGCAGATGACCTTGATACTACCGGCAATAACTGGCAACCTGGATGTGCCGGGTGGGAACCTGCTGCTGGAGCCGCATCCCCGCGTCAGACTCGCCGGCGACATTGAAGGCTCTGAATTCCTTTCTCCAGAGCAGAAGAAGAAAGCCATTGGAGGAGAGAAATACAGGATGTTCTCCTGGGACATGTGGGACAAGGTTGGCGCACAGTATGAGAAACTCACTGGCCGACCCTTTAGCTACTACTATCTAGGCGGCGTAGGCCATCCGCCCTCTATGTGGCGGGCTATCATGACAGGCAAGCCCTATCCCATCAAAGGTCTGCTAACCATATGTCAAAATCCCCTCCTCAATTTCCCCAACGCCAAGCTTGTCTACCAGGCGCTGAAAAAGGTCGAATTTAGTGTGAATATGGACATCTTTATGACCCCTGCCTGCCAGCTCGCTGACTATGTGCTTCCGGCTGCTGGCCAACTAGAGAAATCGAGTATGGGTCATGGGGGTAATATGTGGCCTCTGTTGGAGGTTGGGGCAAAGGTAGTTGAACCGCTCTATGAGCGCAAGGACGAGTACTATTTCTATCGTGAGCTGGGACTGAGGCTGGGACAGAAGGAATACTGGCCGTGGCAGACCCTGGAAGAAGCCTTTGATTATCGCCTTGAACCTCTGGGCGTAACCTTCGAGGAGTTCGTCAAAGGAACGGGAGGTTATGGCTTCGATAATCCAGGTTTGCGGCACAGGAAATATGACGAGCCAGGATTTCGCTTCGGCACACCGACAGGTAAGTTCGAGCTTTACTCCACTCTTCTGGAAGAGATTGGATATGACCCCCTGCCGGGGTATGTCGAAGCCCCTCATACTCCGGTTAGTGACCCGGAGAAGGCCAAGGAGTACCCTTTGTACCTTATCTCCGGACCCAGAGCGCGGTACCATTACCACTCTCAGTTCCATCAGATAGAGTCCTTCCGTAAGAGATACCCCGAACCCATAGTCCAAATCAATCCTGAGAAAGCCCGGGAGTTGGGTATCGGCCATGGTGACTGGGTATGGATTGAGACCCCGCTGGCCAGGGTTAAGTTTAAATGTGCCTACTTCGAGGGTATCGACCCCCGCGTGGTCAGTGCTGAGCATGGTTGGTGGTATCCTGACGACCCTGGAGAGGAGCCTTCCCTTTATGGACTGTGGCGCTCCAACATAAACGCCGTTGTGGATGATGACCTGGATGACTGCTGCGACCCGATGAGCGGCGCCTGGATGATGAGAGAGCTGCTGTGCAAGGTGTACAAGGCTGAGGGTTGAAGAAGGAGAGAATGGAGAAACTGAAGCACCTTTTCCAGCCGCTGAAGATAGGCTCTATGGAGGTGAAGAATAGAGTCGTCATGCCGGCTATGGGCATGGGCTTTGGGATTGATGAAGATGGATGTGTCAATCCGCAACTCACCGAGTTCTACGTTGAGAGGGCGCGGGGCAGGCCGGGGATGATGACAGTCGGCGGTGCAGCAGTGGACCCCATGGGTTTGATAACACCACGAGGGATGGAAGTCTTGTGGGATGACAAAGTCATTCCTGCCTTCCAAGAGATGGTAAGGGCGGTGCATAAGTATGATGTCAAGTTTGGGATACAATTGTTGCATGCCGGGCTGCAGTCCTATTTTGAGCAGCCTGTGGGGCCGTCAGAGCATTCTCCTTTACCGAAGTTCACTTATTCCGCGGCGACGACGGTGAAGACTTCGCCCAGGGGGATGAGCCTTGGTGAGATAAAGGAATGTGTCAAAGCTTTTGGAAGCGCTGCAGCGCGGTGCGTCAAAGCCGGGTTTGACTTTCTGGAAGTCAACGCCGGCCATGGATACCTGATAAACCAGTTTCTTACTCCCTACTTTAATAAGAGGGCTGATGAATATGGAGGGAGCTACGAAAATCGGATAAGGTTCTTACTCGAGGTAATACGTGAGATAAGGGGGAGAATAGGCAATGAGATTCCCGTAGGCGTGAGGATAAATGGAGATGACTTCCTGGGGGAGGAGGGGTGGACGTTGAGGGATGCCTGTAGATTGGCTCCTATTCTGGAGAAAGAGGGTGTGAATTACTTAAATGTCTCAGCCGGCACCTATGATACCGGCCATATCTCACTGATGTCTATGTATAGAGACCAGGGAGCTATTGTTTACCTGGCTGAGGAGGTCAAAAAGTACGTCTCTATTCCAGTTATGGCAGTGGGAAGGATTAAGAACCCCATCATGGCAGATGAGATTATCAGGAAGGGGAAGGCAGACCTGGTTGGTATGGGCAGGGCTCATTTGGCTGACCCGGAAATAGTGGAAAAAGCTAGAAAGGGAGAGATAACGGACATAAGACTATGCCTGGGGTGCGCCAGGGGGTGTATCGATAGAGCTGCCAGACAGGCAAAAGCAGGGGAGCTAGATACAGCCATAAGCTGCGTTGTGAATCCGAGGGTAGGTCGGGAGTACTTCATAAAGGAGATACCAGGCGAGAAGAAATCCACTGCCAAGAACGTCTTGATTGCCGGAGGAGGGCCTGCGGGATTAGAGGCTGCCAGACGGGCAGCCTTTGCTGGACACAGGGTCATATTATGTGAGAGCAGGGCCAAGATAGGGGGGCAGCTAAGACTAGCTGCTCGGATGCCGAGAAGGCAGGAGATGGAAGACATAGTCCGATGGTATGAAAGGCAGCTTAACAAACTGGGTGTGGAGGTTCGCTTGAATACGCCTGTTAGTGAGGCATTGCTGGAGGAATTGCGTCCAGAGGTATTTGTACTGGCAACAGGCAGCCTGCCCGAAGCACCCCTTGGGTTTGTCACCGGTCTGGATAACATCAAGGATATAGAGCTATTAATGGTGGATGAGTTTATTGAGGAACAGCGATTGACGGGAGACAGCGTTCTGGTTATCGGAGGGGACCAAATCGGGGCGCAAGTTGCCGATTATCTATCAGAACAAGGGAAGAGGGTCTATATAGCAGAGAAAGCTGCCTACCTAGCTGAAAAAATGGCTGGGGTGGAGATTGTTGACTTAGTGGATAGGATAAGAAAGAAAGGCGTTAAAGTGTACAGGCGCGTTCAGGGAGTAGAGATTCTGCCCGGTGACGAAGTTTGGATTGTGAGTGATAGGGGAAGGGAAAAATTGCCACAGATCGATACTATTATACTGGCCAGTGACCGGCGACCAAATGTATTTCTGGCTGAGGTTGCTGAAAGAAAGGGTATCGAAACACACATAATAGGGGATGCCAAGGGTGTTTCTACCGGGGATGAAGGTACGGTCTTCGCAGCTATTGCCGCTGGATACGAGGTGGGATGTCAAATATAGCCAAGGAGCGAAAAACAAACTTTGAGCCTGAAATAGCTAACAAGATATATTCTCTAGTCAATACTGGGATGTCGTCAAAGATGATGTCTAGTGTCACCCTGAGCGCTAGCGAAGGGTCTCTAGATTCTTCACTTCACTCAGAATCAACCATGCCGGTTGCCATTGGCACCACAAGGAATGAAAATCATGCTGAGGCAGGTCAAGCTAGACGATTTCCCCCTCCCTCTAACTCCCTCCCGCCAGGGGAGGGAGGATATATATTACCCTCTCCCTTGATAGGAGAGAGTAAGGTCGACAAGACTCTTTGAGGCGAGGGTGTAGATTCTTTTTCAGTGTTTTCGTAGCAATGACGAAGGAGGCTGACATGATCCTGGACAGGTTTGCTTTGACGGGCAAGGTAGCTATTGTCACTGGGGCTGGAAGGGGAATAGGCAAAGGGATTGCCCTAGCCTTTGCTGAGGCTGGTGCTGACTTGGTCTGCGCTGATCAAACGGAGGGCCAGGCAGAGGCTGTTGCGGCTGAGGTGCGCACCTTGGGCCGCAAAGCTTTGGCCATATGCTGTGATGTCCGAGATAGCGGGCAAGTGGAGAACATGGTGGACATGGCCAGGAAGGAGTTTGGCCACATTGACATCCTGGTGAATAATGCTGGCTCTGGTTTGTTTAGGCCGATGATGCAGACAAGCGAGCGAGCCTGGGAGGCTCTTTTACGAGAGAATCTAACCAGCACTTTTATCTGCAGCAAGGCTGTGGCCAGGGTGATGCTGGAGCAGAAGGCAGGCTCAATTGTTAACATCTCCAGCCGGGAGTCTCAGTTGCCGAGCGTTGGCATGGTTGCCTACGGGGCTGCCAAGGCAGGCGTGAACTCTCTCACTCGGACTCTGGCTTGGGAACTGGCCCCCTATATTAGAGTAAATTGCATCCTACCGGGCGCTGTTTGGACGGAAGGCAGTGCTCCGGTACTCGGACCGGTGAAAGACAAAATCGTGGACGGCACCCCGCTGAAGCGCATAGGTACACCTGAGGACATAGCTTTGGCGGCGCTATATCTGGCCTCTTCTGCCTCTGCCTGGGTGACAGGCAAGATGTTCGAGATAGATGGAGGGATAGAGTTTATTCCTCTGGTTACCAAGGAAATGGCTGGTCAGGAATAGGGAGAAGCCCTAGAGTGCCAGACCTTAATGATCAGACGGTTCGTCTAAGCCCAATCTAAGGTCTGAGGACATCTCGAACCAGGGGTGAACTTGTGGCGGGTAGTTAGCCGGATGCCTAGCTGACTTCTTGAGCGACCTGAGAAGTCTGTTTCCGGACAAATTCCACTATATCTTCCAGAGGCGTTCCGGGAATGAAAATTCCGGCTACTCCCATCTCTTTCAGGGCAGGAAAGTCATCCTCAAAGATAGTCCCACCCAGGAGCACTAGTACGTCGCCCTTTCCGTGGTTTCTCAGCTCTTTGAGGGTCTCAGAGACTAGCTGCATATAGTTTGCTGTTAGAATACTAAGCCCCACTACGTCTACATCCTCTTGAACTGCTGTCTTGGCGATCATTGCTGGTGTCATGTTGCCCCCGTAGATGACCTCAAATCCAGCATCTCGCAGGGCCTTGCTGACTACAACTAGCCCGACCCAATGTCCCTCCAACCCCGGCTTGGCCATCAGAACCCTGACCTTCTTCTCTGCCATCTAACCTTCTCCTTCTAGCCTGCTATTGGGAAGGGCCATTCTCCGTAGACTTTGAGTTGGACATTTACGATTTCTCCCAGGGTGGCATAAGCCTTAACTGCCTCCATAGTCGCCGGCATTACATTCTCGCCGCGACGAGTAACCTCCTCCAGCTTTTGTAGCGCTTCGGCAACCTTAGCACTATTGCGCTTTTTCCTGAGCCGCTTGAGCTTCTTAATCTGAATCTGTGCAGATTGGGGATCCGGCCTGAAAATAGGCACTTTGTAGGGTTCCTTTTCAGCGCGGAACTTATTCACCCCGACAATGGGGACCTCTCCAGAAGTCACCTTACGTGCCCGCTCGATGGCAGCCTTCTTGTATTCATTATGAACCCATCCTGAGGCGATGGCTTTTGCCATCCCGCCCATATCTTCGATTTTTTGGATATACTCCCAGGTACGCCTTTCCAGTTCATCTGTAAGCGACTCGACATACCAGGAACCACCTAGAGGGTCTATGGTGTTGGTCACATTGGTTTCATATTGAAGTATTTGCTCTGTTCTGATAGAAAGCAGCATCGATTGGTCTGTCGGTAAGCAAACCCCTTCATCGTATCCATTGGCATGAATTGACTGAGCACCACCCAGAACACCGGCCAGCACTTGGTAGGCAATACGCATGAGGTTGTTCAGAGGTTCCTGGGTGGTATGGGTGGAGCCTGAACTCTGAACATGAACCCGAAACTGGGCGCAGCGAGGGTCATCGATACCATATCTTTCTCTGATAATCTTGTACCACATACGACGCGCTGCCCGCAGTTTAGCAATCTCTTCAAAGAGGTCATTATGGGCAGCCGTATTGAAAGAGAAACGTCTCACGAACCGGTCCAGAGGCACCCTTCCCCGCTGTTTCTCCTCCTCAATGTATTGAATAGCTGTAGCGAAAAGCATGCCCAGCTCTTGAGCAGCATTGACTCCTATGTCACGAGCGTTGTAGGAGTCAAAGGAGACTGGATACCACTTAGGAGCAAACTCGCTGCACCACTCGATGAAGTCTACGGCGTACCTCAAGTACCCTTGGGGTGGCACTTGGTTGGAAAGATTTACACAAGTCCAAGCGAGCATATCGTTAGCAGTAGTGCCTCTAAGCTCTCTTATATCTACCCCCCTTTTCTCAGCCATAACAAAGTACATCGCCGTCTGTATGCCGTGCTTTTCTGCCAAATATGTTGATACCTTCTCTATAGGTAGACCATCGAAGGCTGTCTCCATATCTTCAATTGAACAGAGGGGCACACCTGAGTGGCCAACGTCTGCTGAGACTCTGGGGTCGTCACAATCCATCCCAACGCAAGTAGTAATATCTGGAGCTACAGAAAAACCTGTCTGCCCTAGCTCATATTCTTGACGGTAAAGCTTATTCGTATCCTCTGGAGTGTTAAATCCAGTTAGCCGCCTGATAGTCCACAACCTGCCTCGATACATACTGCGGTAGACTCCCCGAGTAAACGGGGGTTCCCCGGCCAGACCAATGTCTTTTTCGTAGCTAATGTCTTTGGCATCCTCCGGGGTGTAAATTTCCTTTATGGGAATCCCTGAGGCTGAAAGATGTTGCTCCTTGGTCTGAGTCATGTTGCCCTCCTCATTGTGCAGAATAGATTATCAAGGGTTAGCTAAACTGGGATGGCGCATTTCGATTCGCCAGGAGATAACCCTCGTCTTACCTCAAATTACTTCCTCTTCCTTGAATTTAGTGATATCGTTCCAGGTATAGCCAAGCTCCAGAAGAACCTCTTCTGTATGTTGGCCGAACTCAGGGCAGGGACGCTTTATGGATGCCGGCGTCTTGCTGAAATTGTAGGGAAAGCCCACCATTTTTTCGGGACCATAGGCGGGGTTGTTAAACTCTACGATATAATCATTTGCCATGGCCTGGGGGTCGTTCGCCAAGTCGCAAAGCTTCTTGATAGGTGCGTAGAAAAGCCCTTGTTCATCAAGAATTCTCATCCATTCCGCTCTGGGCCTAGTAGCAAAAACCCGGTCTAGGATGGGGATCAGCTCCGTCGTATGTTGTAGGATTGCCTCTAGGTTTTTAAACCTCGGGTCCTTCTCCAACTCTTTTATCCCCAGGGCTTCGCAGAAAGCTGACCAATGCCTGTCAAACTGGAGCATGACGAGGTAAATCCACTCCCCGTCGGCGCATTTATAGGAATTATAGAGCGGGTTTCGGGCCTCTGTTCTAGGTGGTCCCAGAGGCTCCTCACCGTAGCCAAGGGCACGGGCCGCGGGCCATGCTGCTAAGGTAAGGGTGGAGCCGAAGACGGAGGTATCAACCATCTGCCCCCTGCCGATTCGCTCTCGCGCCTGAAGGGCAGCCAATATGCCCATAGCTAAACATAGGCCTCCTGCCATATCACAGAGCGCTATGTTCTGATTATATTTGGGCTCTGCTGCGCCCTTCTCGCCCAGAACGGACATTAAGCCACTCCTGGCTGCTGCCGCAGCGTCGAATACCGCTCTTTCGCTTTCAGGCCCCTTCAGTCCCCAGCCGGAGGCCTGGGCATACACCAGCCTTGGGTTAAGAGAAGATAAAGCATCATAATCTAACCCTAACTTTTTGGCTGCCTGTGGGCGAAGATTATGCATAAAGACGTCTGATTTCTTTATGAGCTGGTAAACTATTTCTTTCCCTGGTTGCTT
>CAZNKW010000023.1:9008-10567 GCA_964573655.1 uncultured Dehalococcoidia bacterium | reverse complement strand
CGTATAACGCTATGCAGATCCACGGTGGCATGGGTCTCTCGAGTGAGATGCCCTTGGAAAGATACTTCAGGGATGCCAGGATGATGACGATTCCAGATGGCACGAGTGAAATAATGAAGTTGGTGACCGGCTATACGCTACTGGGCAAGGGTTTTTCTGCGTACGTGTGACCTTCCGGGGTGAGCGATATTCTAGTGTCTCGCAAGTATACGTGGCGGCACCTGCGTGCTTTCGACGAAGGCCAAGGATGTGTTCCTGCACTCTCTCGGTGCTGCCAGCGGCTTCGGCTTATGCCCTTCCGATGGAAATGGGCTAAGATGCCAGCCCCCTTCAGGCGAGCAGCCTCCTTAGTTCCAATTCGTGGGCAACATCGGCTAGGCCCAGCTCGGCAAGTTTCCACCTCGTTTGCCTGCCAGTGGACGCATCCCACCCTCTCAGCTGATAATATTCTCCTTTGATCCTCTCAAATTCCCCGTGGTCCAGTGTCATTCCTTTGCGCGAGGTGGGCTTGCCATCAGGACCGGGTACCAGCATTTCTGTATTGAGGACATCAAATTTCAGAGGGGTACTGAAGCTGTACTCCGGGAGACTATCGCTTGACCGTCCCTTGTGCCCTTCCCGAGCCAGGATTGCCCTCTGAAGATTGAAAACCCTCTCACCTATGCGATAAAAGCCTGCCTCGTCAACCTCGTTTCCGGTGACTGCCGACAGGAATCTGCTTTCAAGAGAAGAGTCACCAACATGGTCCCCGGTGTTGAGCGAGGTCATCAAGGGCCATCCGTAGTCACACAGGATAAGGCATTCATTGGCATACTTGCGGTCTTGAATCAGCTTCGCTGCCAGGGCCTTTCCTTCATAAGAAGAGAAGTCGGCAACAGCCTCACTGCCAAAGAATCGTGTGGCAACTGCACGAATAACCGTACTGGACACGTAGGCATCTTTCACCCCCCGTACCCAGCCAAGCCACTCGAGTATGGGTATGCACACTTGGTGAAGCTGCTGGATGGGCATCCTGACTTCGGTGGCGTACAGCAACCCGTTGAGTAGATAAGTTCGAGCACTGTACTGGTCCGGCTGATGTGCCTTGTGAATCAGGTCACCGATCTTACCTTTCGCTTCTTCCCCGACAGCGTTTGCCGCCTTCTCAATCCCCTGAGCCAGCAGATCCCCAAACCCTTCCCTGTAGGCAATCTTGCGAAGCAAGACTTCAGCAAATTCTTTGCTGCCACTTTTGGAAAGAGGTATACCAGTCTGCTCGTCGCTAAGAATACCCTCCCGGTAGCACCTGGAAAGCCAACTCATGATCACATGAACAGCCATAGTGTCGATTCCATAGTTGTCACAGAGCTTGGTGACATGAAACGGCACATCTCCTTCCTGGCCTTGGCCATAGTACTGTTGAGCCCTGATCTGATACAAGAGGGCAGACTGACAGAAGAACTTACCTTCAGCCCCACTTTCTGCCTTCCAGGCTATCCTCCCACATACACCGGGACACCCCCAACAGTGGTCCCGCCTTGTCTTCCCTGCCGCAACCGCGAGGTATTGTTCATTCCAAC
>CAZNKW010000023.1:5758-8908 GCA_964573655.1 uncultured Dehalococcoidia bacterium | reverse complement strand
CGTGCTTCGATGGCTCCCCTGCCCCAAAGATGGCTGGCATCTCGCAGTTGCGCTCCAGTCTGTTCAACCAGAAGGTACACCGGTCTAGCAGCCCGGCCATGGATAATGATGCCGTCGTATCCGGTGAATTTGAGAGTAACCCCCCACGTCCCCCCAAGGTTGCTATAGCAGAAGTGTTCTGGAGCTGTGGCTGGAGATTTGCCGCATACCTGCCAGCGGGAGCTAGCAAATCCAGAAAAACCGACTAGCGGTCCAGTGACAAAGGTGAGCCGGTTCTCGGGATCGAGAGCCCCAACGTGCGGCGGCACCTCATTCCAGTGGATCCTAGCTGCAATGCCACGCCCTCCGACAAAGGCAGCATAGTCAGAGGTGGGCACCACAGAGATGTGCCCTGAAGACAGGTCTACCCTCAGTATCCTGCCTGTGTAGCCATTAGAATCGGACATTCGCTGTAACCTTACCACTCTGGGCTGGTCACCATGGGCAATGCTGGAGGTGTTACCGCGTCATAGTCTTCAATTCCCTTCTCAGTACCTTCCCTATGAGGTTCTTGGGCAGAGCGTCTATGAACCGCACCTCCTTCGGTGTCTTGAACGCTGTCAGCCTACAAGAGCACCAATCGATGATCTCCTGGGGCGTGGCGCATTCACCCGGTTTCAACACTACGAAAGCATTGATATCCTCGCCGTAGATTTCGTCTCTGATGCCCACCGCTGCTGCTTCGCAGACCTTGGGATGAGCACAGAGCACCTCGTCAATCTCTCTAGGGTGGATGTTCTCCCCAGCTTTTATAATGAGATCCTTCTTTCGATCAGTGATGAAGAAGTATCCATCTGCATCTACGTACCCTATATCTCCAGTATAGAGCCAACCGTCTCTGAGGACCTCCGCCGTCTCCTCTGGTCTATTCCAGTAGCCTTTCATGAGGGACGGAGTACGGATGATGATCTCCCCCTCTCTCCCGATGGGCAACTCACGACCGTCATTATCCACAATCCTCATCTCCGTTCCTTTCATGGGTTTGCCAATGGAGCCCACCTTGATCGGCCCATGAATGGGATTGGTACAGTTGAGAGCTGAGGCCTCGGTAAGCCCCCACCCTTCGACGATTTCAAAGCCGTATTTATCCTTGAAGCCTTTCCAGGTCTCGAGGGAAAGTGGTGCAGCGCCTGATTGCCACCACCACATAGAGCTGAGATCGTACTTCTTGGGATGGGGGTAGAGGAGCATGTACACATACATGGTCGGGACCCCAGCAAAGTACTGGCCCCTGTATCTCTCAATAGCCTCGAAGATCTTATCGACATCAAAGGTGCGTAGGACGATACCCTTGCCCCCACCTTTGAGATAGCCAGTAATCACCATGCCTATGCCATACATGTGACATAGCGGCAACACGAAGATGCTGACCTGCTCCTTAGGCCAAGTTAAGGTGTCGATGACCATGCGGGCACAAGAATACAGTCCATAGTGGGAGTGCATTACTCCTTTCGGTCTTCCCGTCGTTCCCGCAGTGTAGACCAGTGTCGCTAAGTCATCATCATCCGTTTTCGTAATCTCTAATTCATCAGAGCTCTCTTCCAGAAGCTCACCATAGGAGTGATATCTTTCCGTTGCTTCTTTATCAACAAGAATCACGTTCTTTACAGTTCCGGCCCTGTTCCGAGCCGCCTCGATCTTGGGAACAAGTGTGCAACTGCTGATCACCGTCTCTGCTCCGCAGTCCTGGTAGATATGAGTTGTTTCCTCCTCTCCGATAAGGTAGTTCACGGGAACAACAACAGCGCCAATCTTCCACACCGCTTGGAAGGACTGAAAAACCTCAGGGCAGTTGGGCATGTGAATGATCACCCTATCGCCTCTCTTCACACCTAACTTTCGCAGCCCGTTGCCCAGCTTCCTTGCTGCTCGGTCCATCGCCACATTGGTCCACTCCTGATTCTCAAACACCAAGCTTGTATGCTCCCCAAAGCGCCGGATTTCATTCTCTGCCAGTTCTGCAATGTTCATGGTTTTTCCCGCTCCAAGTGAATGTTACTTTTCTCACCCCGCCTGCAAAGGTCTTGCCTTAATCCATTCATACTTCTCCAAATCCGCCTGGCTGGGCTATTCCTTCTCCTCCCTGTCACCAGCCTTTCTTAACATGATATTCATGTATAGGGCTTTGGTATTCTCTGGGGGCAGTGATTCCTCCCCTTTCTTCTTTAGCTGGATGGCATTCGGTGGGCAATTGGCAACACAAATACCGCAGCCAATGCAACGGTCGCGAGTTACTATGGACACGCCATTGACCTGTGCCACAGCTTCTAGCTGGCACCGGTCAACGCAGGTCCCACAACGCATACATGACTCAGGGTCCACTTGGGCATAATAATTGGTGGCATATAAGTCTGCCGGACGAGGGAATTTTTTCACTGTTGTCAAAACCGCACAACAATCTCCACAGCAGCAGCAAATGAAGCTCGGCCGCTGTGTGTTTTCTGGTTGGAGAACCAAGCCTGCCTCCTCAGCTTTATCCAGAATGTCAAAGGCTTCCTTCTTAGTGATGGAACGGGCGAGTCCCAAATCGAGATGGTGTTTGGCTGCTCCACGAAATACCAGACATGTCTCACGAAGGTTGGTGCAGGTGCAACTCTCTCCGATGACATCCTTAGCCTGCCGGCAGACGCAATTGGCTACCACGATTGGACCATCAAGGCTTTCAACGATTTGTCTCACATCGTCGTAGGTGCTCACGTGACGTTCATAGGGAATGCTTTTCTCCACGGGGATGGTGCGCAACTGGGGAATTTTCGTCCTGTATAACTCTTCAGCAAAGGCCTCGTCGAGATACTGCAGCAAATCCTCAACAAAACCCTTCGTGAGTCGGTTTACCTGCAATTCGAACATGCCGACGGCAAGAATTGCATTCCGGTAGTATTTCTCGCCATCTCTGGTATTCACCATAATGGTCCCTTTATGAACCATACGGTCCAAAACTTGCTCCAATTTCTCGATGGATACTCTGGTGTTCTTCACACGCTGGTAGATCTCGCTCAGTGGTTCTGCGATGATAGAAAGCTTTGTTGCCATTCTGGCCTCTTCCGGGGTGAAGAGGCGTTTCAATATGCGGATCTCAACACCCGATTCAGTCGCTGGGTAACCAATAGG
>CAZNKW010000023.1:2885-5658 GCA_964573655.1 uncultured Dehalococcoidia bacterium | reverse complement strand
AAATAGATGAAGGGGCGAGATCAGGCCTTGTTTTCACAACAGACCGCAAAAATGCTTTGGTTTAGTGCGCATTACTTCAATTGCTGTGAAATTGCTTTGTTTAGCAGACCTTGAGCTTCGATAAGACTCTTGTATTTAGACTCAATCTTCCCTAAGTCTTTCGACAGCACAGCCTTCAGTAGATCCCCTTCGATCTCAGCAACATCAATCCGTTTGTAGTAGTCTAACGTCTCTTTGAGATGGGCGAGAACAATCTTGCCGGTCAAGATAGGGTGATTGTTGGTAACGTTTGCGTCCTCATACCTCGTGCCGTGCTCCAGCTCTACCTCCAGACCTTGCCTAAAATCCTTGAGAGGTATGTTCATTCCTTGGGTATTGACTATTCCGAGAATTATAGAGGCCTCTTTCTCACTGACACTAGGGTCTGTCAATGCTGACCAGTCCCTAAATCCAAGCTCCTGGCACACCCGTTTGACTTCGCCTTTGGATACATATTCTGGTATTTGCATCCTGAAATCCTCCTTAATGCATCTGCAAATTCTCCGAACCCGTAGCCCGACTCCTCCCTTTGGCCAAGGGTAGGATGGTTGTCGCAGGTCACTTTGTAGACTACCCTCTCTGATGAATCCTGTCAATCCCTTGCAGGTTCACCCTTGCTTTCCTCAAATCACCCCTCGAACCCCTCTGAGAGCTACTCACAGCAAGCCAGGAGGCACTCAGAGCAAGGGATTCTTGTGGAGGAATGTTTTGGTTCATGGAGAAGTGCCAACAGGCATTTCTCAGATAGGAAAAATGTTTACTAGGCATAGTCAGCCTAGTTTGACCTGGGGAGCAGGCACCGGATATGCTTTTACAGGCAGCTTCATCCCTTGTTATTTCCGAGCAGAGCCGCAACTGCATCGGGTACACGGGACAGAGGCCCTCTGAAATCCGGCGGAGGAACCTCAGTGGGGACATCAGGGACTATACTTCGACTTAGTTCAAGCGCTGACTCATCGAAATTGGCTCCCTCTGTCACTAAGAAGGTTTTCATACCGATGTTGGCCACAACCATATCATTGACTGGGTCATTGCCAACCATCAAGCATGTCTCAGGAATTTCACCAATCTTGGAACATATTTCTTGGTAGTATTGGATTTGAGGTTTACAGTAGGACATATTCTCTATATGCGTTACCAAGTCAAATTGAAAGTCACCCAGACCAGCCCAAGATAGCCGTTTCATCTGGACTTGCAGGGGCCAAATAGGATTAGAGGCAATCACAAGTTTCACGCCTTTCCTCTTCAATTGTAGGAAGATTCGGCGCACTGCTTGCGGCACCGAAACAAGGGCCCGAAATTGCTCATATTCGTTTTCGTAGAATCTCATGAAACGTTTCCAGATCTCGTCTCTGTGCTCTTCGTAACCCGTGCAGAAAACGTTCAGGAAACATTCTGCGTTGGACATCTGACCATTGTTGTTCAGCAATGCCTGGGTAGCCAGGATAAGCTTCTGTACGAACACATCGCTGGGCATGATGTCGGAGAAAGCCCGCCAGACTTGAGGGACATAGCTCTCAAAGAACCTGCGCTCACTGAAGTGAATTAGAGTGTTGTCAAGATCAAATAGAACAGCTCTAACCACTGACCTTACCCCAGGTATATCGTGAATTCAGCTCCCGAAGCAAGAGAAGCTGTTTTGACGTCTTGTTAGAATGTACCGGTGCGGTGCCCTTTGTTGGTATCGCCTTCCCCTTCTGGTGTGGGTACAAGTATTTCACTTCACCATCGAACCACGCTTGCTCCCCAGGTGAAACCAGACCCAAAGGACACCATCATGATGAGACTTCCTTCTCTTACAATACCCTGCTCGAGCACTTCGCTCAGAGCGATGGGAATTGAGCCTGCCGTCGTATTCCCATAGCGTTGAATGTTGCTGTAGAATTTCTCCTCCGGGACCCCTAACCGTGCGGCAGCAAATTGGTTTATGCGAAGATTGGCTTGATGAGGCAAGAACAGGTCGATATCCTCGAGCTTGAGATTATTTGCCTGCAACGCCTCCTCAATTACCTCTGGGATCTTTGTTACCGCTGTCCTGAAGACTTCCTTGCCCTGCATCTTAGGCCAGATTCGGCCTTCCTCCAAAGTCTTGGGAGTAATGTAAGGCTTTTTACTTATATCCCAGATTTCCAGCTTCAGGATGTCTGCATACCGTCCGTCTGCGTGAAGATGGTTGGAAAGGATTCCCCGTGATGGGTCCTCTGAGGGCCCCACAATCACTGCGCCTGCGCCGTCCCCAAATAACACCGCCACATCGCGCCCTTCTTTGGTGAAATTCAGTGCGCTGGAATGGATCTCTGCACCGACAACGAGGATTCTCTTGTACATACCGACCCTGACAAAGGCATCGGCGGCAGCCAGACCGTAAATGAAACCAGTGCACTGGTTTCTGATATCCATACAGCCGATTTCGGAAAGGCCCATTTTTTTCTGCAGATAGCATCCAGTCCCTGGGAAATGGTGGTCAGGGCTCAGAGTGGCAAAGATGATGAAATCTATATCCTCAGCCTTCATTCCTGCATTCTTCAGGGCATCCCGAGAAGCTTCGAGGGCGAGGTCTGAACAGTAAACCCCTTCTTCGGCAAAACGTCTTTCCACAATCCCAGTGCGCTGCTGGATCCATTCGTCACTGGTCTCAAACATCTTTGCCAGATCAAAATTGGTCACCCGCCGTTCCGGAAGATATCGGCCCACTCCAAGTATTCTTGCTCTTGTCATGAAAAGTTCCTCCTGT
>CAZNKW010000023.1:0-2785 GCA_964573655.1 uncultured Dehalococcoidia bacterium | reverse complement strand
ATCCTTGCCAGAGGGGGTCTTTATTGGCTAGAATTCATACGTTTAGGCAAGAAACCAGGAGGCAAAATGTCAAAAGCTCTGGAGGGCATTAGGGTGCTCGATTTCAGCCGGATGTACGCCGGTCCTTTCTGCACTATGCACTTGGCAGAATTAGGCGCCGAAGTTATCAAGGTAGAGTTGCCTGGGGGCGGAGATGCGGTAAGAACCGTTCCCCCCCGAACAGCAGGCCTGGAGAGCTACATTTTCGTGATTCTAAATCGCGGCAAGCGGGGCATTACTCTGGACCTTGGCTCGGAAGTGGGGCAAAGCATATGTAGAGAGCTGGTCAGCAAGTGCGACGTTTTGGTGGAGAACTTCACGCCTGGGGTGATGGACAGTTTCGGTCTGAGCTATGAGAAACTCAAGGCAGACAACCCCGGTCTTATCTATGCTTCGTTATCGGGATTCGGGCATACTGGCCCTTATCACTCCCTGGTAGCCTACGATACCATCATCCAGTCTATGGGGGGCTTGATCAGTGTCACTGGTCATCCTGACTCGCCCCCCACGAAAGTTGGCCCTGCTATAGCTGACTTTCTGGGTGGAACGTATGCTGTCATCGCTATCCTGGCTGCCCTGAACTACAGGTCCAGGACAAACAAGGGGCAGTTCGTTGACATCTCTATGCAGGACTGTGTTTGGCTGATAACAGCCATCCAATTCCTGCCCAACTATTTGCTTACGGGGCAGGAACCAGAGAAGCTGGGCAATCGCCAGATCGAGTTGACGCCCTTCAATATATATCCGGCGAAGGATGGCTATGTAGTTATCGCCACCCTCACTGTAGACCAGTGGCAGCGCTTCCTGCGGGTAATCGGCAGGGAGGAGCTCCGGGACGTTCCACAGTATGCCACCCAGTTTGACCGCATCAAACATATCAATGAAATAGACGCTATAGTGGAGGAATGGACAAGGGAAAGGACTGTGGACGAGATCATAAGCCAGCTTAGGGCTGCTGATTTGCCCTGTGCTCCGGTGCCTACCTTTGGCGAAGTAGCCAAGGACCCGCAGCTTGCTAGCCGAAGTATGCAAGTGGAGGTAGAGCAGTTGATAAGCGGTAAACTTACAGTGCCTGGCTCAGTATTCAAGCTAAGTGAGACTCCGGGCGAGCCTACGCAGCCCGCCCCATTCCTCGGTCAGAACAACTATGAAGTTTACTCCGAGCTATTGGGCTATGACCCAGGAAGAATAGAGAAACTACAAAGCGAGGGGATAATTTGATTTGGCATCAGCCTTCCACCCGTCATATTTCTCAACGTGGGCGACAAACAATATGAAAGCAGAGGAAAGGAGACAGGAGCGTGGACCTACAAAGGATTAGGCAAGCTTTAGATTCGTATATTCGTCCGGATACCTTTCCGGTGGCCATCAAAATGGTCAGCTCAGCGGATGAAATACCGGAAAAAGCTAGGATGCCGAAGCGAGCTCTGGGCACGCCGATGCCAGTATGTCAGGGTATAGCTTTAGCTCGGCGCTATGGCTGGTTAATAGCCATGGGCAAAGAGGATATGCTTTGCCCAATCGGTGCATTCACGTTGGGGTTTGTACCAGCCAAACCAAAATTTCTTGATGGCAGCTTCAATATCCCTTTTTGGGTAAAGAACCAGGATGTCAGGGCCAAACTAATTCAAAGTGCGCCTCAGCTTGAGCAGGGGAGATATACTCATCTTGTGGCGGCGCCCCTCAACCGGGCTGAGTTTGAACCTCAGGTCATCATCATTTACGGCAATGCAGCCCAGATAGCCAGGCTGATACAGGCCAATGTATATGGAACAGGTGAGCCTGTTGTTTCCAGCAGTGTGGGTGCCTTTGCCTGCGGTGAGCAGGTCACCAGAACGATCCTAACGGAACAGTGCCAAGTCATTGTGGCTGGTGGTGGTGACCGGATGATCGCCCAAACACAGGATCATGAGGTCTGCTTTTCTATGCCTATGAGCAAAGCAGAAGCTCTCATTGAGGGACTCGAAGGAACCCATAAGGCTGGACTAAGGTATCCGACGCCTTCTTTCCTTGTATACAAGGCGGCATTCCCTCCAAGCTTCGCTGAGCTTATGGACTACTTATGCCAAGGCACTTAGCCTCTGGCAGGTCTAAAGACCTGCACTACATTTTCAAACAGCCTCCTAGTCAGTGCTCAGACATAGCCGAGCGCTACTCGTAGACCTTCTCCTCCGCCTCCTCTGCTTCTAGTGCATCGCCCTCAATGTCTCGACTCTCGTCACGACGGGCCAAGAGGTCACGGTAGTACTCGTGCTGGATGATGAGGTTCATCACCTCATTAGTCCCTGTCCAGATCATGGCCAGCCTAGTGTCTCGTAGCATGCGCTCTATGGGATATACACTGGTGTATCCAATGCCGCCCATTATCTGCATGGCGTCGTTTACCACCTCCCAGGCGACCTCGGTGGCAAATTTCTTGGACTCGGAGACCATGCGCCGCGCCAGTTTGCGATCGAGGCCTCGGTCAATGGTCATCGCTGTGGCGTGCACCAGGGAGCTTGCCGCATCGAGCTTGGTAATGCTATCAGCAACCTTGAAGCTCACAGCTTGGAAGTCCCTAATCTTGGTGCCGAAGGCCTTCCTCTTATCGCTGTAGCGAGCGGCTATCTCCAGGGCGCTGCGTGCTGTGCCCAGGATACCAGCGGCAGTGGTCATCCTCTCTGGAATCATCATCCGGTAGAAGATCTCACCACCCTGGCCTTCCCTTCCAATGATGTTCTCCTCGGGGACTTTGACATTGCGCAAC
>CAZNKW010000022.1:0-10627 GCA_964573655.1 uncultured Dehalococcoidia bacterium | reverse complement strand
AAATGTAGTGCGGGTCTTTAGACCCGCCTAAAGCAGACCTAAAGGTCTGCACTACGAAAATTTTTGGGGTAAAGAGCTATTGAAATGCCCAAGATTGAACGGAAAATCAAACAGCTTCCACAAACAAAGGAGGTGAATATATGGAGAGAGTTCCTACCACATTGTACCTTTGGATCTCCCGGGTAGCAGGATTCGCTGGGATAGTGTGTATTATCATAGCTCTGGTGACGGGAGTAACGGACTCTAAGCTGGTAGCCGCGCCTGGCACCTATGTCCAGATAGCCATCGCGGCTTTCCTCTTTGCTATCTGGGGCGTGCTTTACGAGATTAGAGACCGCGGTATAAAAACGAGGCAATAGACGAGCTTAGAGACTGGTCACAGGCGCAGCGCCAGTAACTATTAAGTTTGGATTCCTGGAAAGCTGCCAACGAACTGGTGTTTCGAACTGCACTTATCAGAACGTCTATTGAAAAGACAGTAAACTCTTAAGCTTCCCGGTGGCTCGTTGGTCCCACATCCATACATGCTATCAGCCTGTCGATGAGGTCCTCGCATTCTTGTAGAAATTCGCAGCTACAGCAGTTGTCATGTCTGTCACTGCATGCTTCGGCCCAGCGGGTAATTATTATGTCGTCAAGCTTCTTTGGATACCACCTAGACCACCTGACCTGTTTTTGTATCCCAGGTTTTCCTTTGGTTAACTCCACTTCTTACCACTCTCCTCCGAGGTCATCTAGCTGACCAACAAGCAGGCTAGTGCAGTCAACTCTCGCTTATTCACGGTTGACACGAATCCAGCGACAGGATCTGCCAAGCGAGGGAAGGAGGTGCAAACCCCCGTGCCTAGCCTGCTGAAACATTTTCCACAGATCACAGCTTCTATATTCATCTGTATTCATCGGCTAGCGAAACTCATGTGGTTTCCCTGAAAACCGGAACCACCACCGTCTCAAAGCTTCTGGCCTTGGATTAGCTTCTTAGACAGCGACTACCTCTTTAACCTCAGGTACTTGCTCCTTAATCACTCGCTCAATCCCGCGTCTCAAAGTCATAGCCGACATAGGGCAGCCACCACAAGCACCGGTGAGTCTCAATATAACCACTCCTTCTTTCACGTCCATCAATTCGACATCTCCTCCATCGGCCTGTAAAACAGGTCTTATATGGGCAAGTGCTTCTTCTACCCTTTCTCGCATATTTATACCTCCCCTTTGACGGTGATATATGTTTCCACCTCTCAACCATATCTATCTTAGGCCAGGGGACAATCCTTGTATGCAACTTTTGTCTCATTTTGAGCGTGTTGAGAAGAGATGTGCCACGCTAGCTTGAATTTGCAGGCGAGTGCAATTCAGCGTTACTATAGTTAAGCCAGCGTTGGTGCTATAAGGCGTCTCCAAAGCAGCCAGTGGAACGTGGATAACTAGGTCGAGGAAATCTATGAAAGAGGGAAGAACGAGCCTAACGGCAGAACTGAGTACTGCCGCAAGGGCTATTGAGTCGGCGAAACCAGAGGATAGGCGTGTCTGCTATGATGCTCTGGCCAAAGATTTTCTTAGCCCCCCGTTAAGAATTATTCTCAAGAGCCGGCTGCTGGCAAGGATGGCAATTTGGTGTGCTGAACGAATAGCTCCTGGGGTGCCTAGTGAAGTAGTAGTCCGCACCAGATACATCGACGATTGTCTAAGAGCATGCATTGATGATGGGATCGGACAGCTAGTTATCTTGGGGGCTGGTTACGATTCCAGGGCCTACAGGTTTGACGGGCTAAAGGGAAAGGTTAAAGTGTTTGAATTGGACGTTCCAGCGACTCAAAGGGTGAAGATAAAAAGGGTCACCAAGCTATTTGGTTGCCTTCCGGACAACGTTGTTTATATCCCTATTGATCTTGATAAAGAAAGGCTCGATAAGAAACTATTCGAAGGTGGCTGCGACAAAAATGTGAAGACCTTGTTCATCTGGGAGGGTGTGACTTACTACCTAACAGCCGAGGCCGTGAACGAGACTTTAGCTTTCGTAGCCAAGAACTCGGGCGATGGGAGCTCTATCATATTCGACTACGCTTTTCAGTCAGTTCTCGATAGGGCCTCTAAGTTGAAGCAGGTGCATAGAGCACTGAGTGCTTATGAACGAATATGTGCGCCCTTTACGTCTGAGCATTTTGTCTTTGGAGTAAGAGAAGGGACTATTGAGGAGTTTCTTTCTAGAAGAGGGTTCTATCAAATAGAAAATGTCACCGGTGAGATTCTTGAGACCGCCTTCAAAGGGATAAGGCAGGGCAGGGAAGTGTCCCGTTTGGGCGGATTGGTTCATGCAAGGGTCAAGCCACCTAGATCACCTCAAAGGGACGGATAAGATGTCCCCCAAATCCCCCCTGAGATTTGCCCTCCACTATCGTCCTACAAAGCCTCAGGTTACCCTCAAACCTTATGCCTCTGTGTAGTGGTCGGCTGTTTGCAGCGTAGGAAGCCTTTTAGCTTGGAAAGCTGAGAGTCACCGAAGGAGAGGCTTAGACAAGATGACCTTGAATTGCCAATTGATTCACTGGACTATACAGCGCACAATATTACGAAAGGTCTTATCTGCTACTTTACAAATTCAGAGGTAGTCTTTCAGTGCCTGAATCAGTGAGAAGACAGTCAGCAGAGTGGCTTCCGCTTCTTGGGGGGTAGACGACCTTTGCGGATGGGCTATCTCATCTCTTCTCTGCTTAAGATATGCCAGAAGCGCTATTTCATTAGGTCTTTTTCTCTCTGGGTAAGCTTCAGTAAGTTTATCTAACACAAATCCCCAAGGTTTTCTTTCCAGATTTTGGTAGGTTCTCTTTTCATACCACCTGCGCAAAAGGCTTTCAGCCGCTCTTAGGCTCATAAACTCGGCTGCTGTATCGCTACCGACTAGTATACAATTGCATGCTTCTACTAAATCCCCTTGCTCCTGGTTGGTAAGAAGTTTTACCAAGTCCTCCTCCAGAAAACCCGTTAATCCCCTTATTAGTTTTTCGGGAGCAATATTTGTGCTAGGAGCTGTCAGATATAGCTCCTTCATCTTCTCCTCCGCAAGTACTTTCCAAGCAGCTATGTCACTCTGCAACTTGACTCGTTCCGCGCCAGTAATTGGTGGCCTTCTGGACTCAGCTACTCGTTTGGATAATAATTCGTGCCAAGTCTTGGCCTCTTTTCCTATTTTCTCGAACTTGTCAGCAGCCTCGTAGACTTCGAATTTCTTCAATGTGTGAAGAATGTCTTTGATGGATGATGAGGCGGCAACTAGGACACGAAGCTGCTCGAAATGAAAACCCATTCTAAGAAGGTCCAGTGGCAAAAGCACCTTTCTCTCATCCATATCTATCTTCCCCTCCAAAAGCAGTGGGCAGGATTAGAGGTAGTCGTAGATGGGCGCATCAGTTTCATACAATAGTAGTTGCTCCCCTCACACTTCTTTAGCAGGCAGCCTTTTGCCGGCAGCAGTATTGTGGGTGAAGCGGAGCGAAACCCACCACCAGACTTAGCTTTGTTAGAGGCGGCGAGCGGATTCGAACCGCTGCATAAGGGTTTTGCAGACCCTCGCCTTAACCACTTGGCAACGCCGCCTTTATCACCCGACTATAATGGTGCCGAGGGCGGGATTTGAACCCACACAGGCTTACGCCCACCACCCCCTCAAGATGGCGTGTCTACCAATTCCACCACCTCGGCTTCTACTTGGAGGCAAACATATTGCAGGTTCCCTGGGCGATTACATCGTGGCCAAAGCACTTCCCTTGAGAGGGGTTATCAGCCGCTGGCTCGAAATACTTACAATTTTGACATTGCCTTCCCACAGATCCCCGTGGTTTGTATTTTACCTCCATTTTGCCCCCTTATTTTGGCAGGGGTGGCAGGACTCGAACCCGCGGCCTGCGGTTTTGGAGACCGCTGCTCTTCCTAACTGAGCTACACCCCTGTTATTGATGTTCTAGATATCAACCTCCAGGTTGACGGCGTGAATATTTTAAGCGAAGTTAGTACGAAAATCAACCATGCGCCTCAGCTGGCTCGTCTTGCAGAGCACTATCTTAGGTTCAATAGCCTTAGCTTGCTGGTGATACGCATGTCTTTTCACACCATACTGGGAACGGAAGGGCCATTTCGCATGGGGATGTGATTGTCGGTTAAGGAGGGGGTAACGTTAGCAAACAGGACTAGATGCACGGTGTCACTTTGAGTGACTCTGAAGCATGGCTAGCCTGACAGTTTTAAGTGTCTTCCGTTATACAAAATAGAGGCTAGATGGGCTAATGAGATGGCAGAGGAGGCAAGAGAACAACTAGGTGACAATACCGCGCTGTAAACTTCGGCATCCGCTTGTAGTATACTTGGGAGGTACGTTTATCTTGGTGGGTCACAGGATATGCCTGCTCAAGCAAACACGGGAAAAACAGAGGCAACAAAACGTAAGGAGGCTAAGCTTGTCAGCCTGTATGAGGAATACTATGACAAGATTGCACGCTACGCTTTCGTACGCATTGGCAATCGGACTGAAGCTGAAGATCTTGCTGGGGAGGTCTTTCTGAAAGCGCTAGAGTCGTTGGAGTCGTATAAAGAGCGCGGCATCCCGATGCAGGCTTGGCTATTCAAGATTGCCCATAATCTGGTGGTAGACCATTGGAGAAAAAGGACGAAGCGCAAAATAGTGCCCATTGATACGGTGCAGATAGAAGCTGGTACGGATCCTGCTGCTTTAGCAGAGAAGAATATCCAGCGGGAGAGGGTTATCAAGGCAATGGAGGAACTTACTCAGGAGCAAAGAGAAGTACTGGGACTACGTTTCTTCGCCGGGTTGACTTCTAAAGAAGCAGGGAACATTTTGCACAAGAGTGATGGGGCGGTACGCGAGATGCAGCGGGCTGCCATAGAAAAGTTACGTAAGCTGCTGGTTATAGAGCATTAGTCTTGAGACGAGATACGAGAATGACCAATAACTTTGATAAAACACTGGATGAGTGCATAGACCGCATTAACCGCGGGGAAAGTCTTGAATCTTGTCTTGCCGATTACCCTGACTATGCCGAGCGGCTTGAGCCATTGCTTCGGGCTATGCTTCAAACGAAGGAGACATGCTCATTTGAGCCTTCAGCCAGTGCTAAGATGGCAGCAAGGCAGCGGGTCAATGCTGCCCTTGGACAGTTGGAACGCAGGCGAGCAGAAAGGCAACCGCTGTTCCCCCGAGTATTCAGCTGGTCAAAAGCGTGGGTTCCTGTAGCTGTGCTACTAATAGCCTTAATAGGTTACTTTGGACTAAGACCGGTGCTGTTCCCTGCGGCGCCTGGTCCTCAGCCTAGCCCAGAAGGCAACTTCGCCTTCCTGATAAGTGATGACGTAAATGCTATTGGGGACTTCCAGCGTCTCGACATCTCTATCTCCAAGATCGGTCTTCATCTGGCGAGTGGGGATGGTCAGTGGATTGAGTTTGACCCAGAGGTGGAAGTAGTAGACTTGACTCTGTTGCCGGGAGATAAGGCCCAGGAAATCTGGCGGGGTGATGTCCCCGAAGGCCAATATACTAAGGTGTTTATTTATGTGTCAAATGTCAACGGGGTTTTAAAAGAGACAGGTAGACCAGTGCAGGTGAAACTCCCGAGTAATAAGAAACTACAAATATCCGAGCCCTTCGAAGTTACTAGCCAGTCGGTAACCAGCTTTGTCTACGACGTAACCGTGGTTGCTGCTGGTAGCCAATACATCCTCAAACCGCAAGCGGGGCAGAGTGGGGCTGATCAAAGCTTCGAGAAGGTCGTTGGCAGAGGCGGAGACTAACGGAGACAAGACCACTCCTGTTTGTGCTCCCACTAGGAAAAGAACGCTCACCATTAGCTTCCAAAGCACGAGACCACGTAGATGCTGACAGTTTCACCTCTTTTTACGTTATACATATAGTGAACAGCTGAGATGCAGCAAAGCTGTTAGATAAAAAGGAGGAGAACGAAGATGAAGAAATGTTTAGTAACGATGACTATCCTGGTGCTGGTGGCAGTACTTGCTGTCGGTTGTGAGGAAGCTCCATCGCCATCACCTGGAGGAATATCCACCGACGGTGAAGTGAACTTCCGGCTATTGATTAGCGACGAGGTCAACGCCATTGAAGATTTTGCATCTCTTAATGTGACTATCACTGGTATAGGTGCGCACCAGGTTGGAGGCGAGGATGGCTGGATTGAGCCTGAGGACTTCGCGGCGGTGGAGGTAGATTTGAAGCCACTGCAAGGGGAAAATGCCACCGAAATCTGGAACGGACATCTGGACGACGGGGAGTACAATAAGGTCTTTATCTATGTGAGCGATGTCGCAGGGATTCTGAACGGTGACGAGGATGGCGAACCAGTGGAAGCAAACGTGAAGCTGCCCAGCGGGAAGCTTCAAATTTCTAAGCCCTTTACTATCAGTAGCGAAGGCCAAGTAATTAACTTTGTCTTCGATATTACGGTTGTGGAAGCTGGGAAAAGTGGCCAGTACATCCTGCAGCCTCAGATTGCCCAGAGCGGGCCGGACCAAGAATTCACTGACGTTACACCGGAGGGGCCTGGAAAGCCCGGTGATGAACTACAGCTCCAACTCGAAGGTGAACTTGGGCTGGGCATGGAAGTTACTCTCATTGTCAGCGATGAGGGATCACCTGTCGAAGGTGCTACAGTAACCGTAAATGGTGAAGGGGTAGGAAGCACCGGCGTTGACGGACGTCTAACTACTGAACTTCCAGATACTCCTGGTGAGGTCAAGATTGAGGCTACTCTGGGGGACAAGAGCGGCGAACTGGAGATCGAGCTAGAAGAACAGGGAGAGTGACCTGAATAGTTTTTGAACTCGTGCCGGTTGAGCGGCACGCTGAGAGACACTGGTCTACTAGAGTGGCAATAAGGATAGAAGCCTTGTCCATCTTGTGGTACCCCTGGGGCGACTCGAACGCCCGACTCGCGGTTTAGGAAACCGCTGCTCTATCCTTCTGAGCTACAGGGGCATGTGGAGATAGGGGGATTCGAACCCCCGACCTCTGCGATGCGAACGCAGCGCTCTCCCGATTGAGCTATATCCCCAAGCTGAACAATCTTCGCTTTTCAGCTAGGTTAATTTTAATGGGCCTGCGCTTTCCCTGTCAAGGAAAGCTAGGAGATTGTTGAAAAACGAATCATCCTGTAGGGACAGACCTTTAGGTCTGTCCAGTGCTCGGACGGGTCTAAAGACCCGTCCCTACATTTTTCAACGCTCTCGCTAGCTAACTTGACAGCAAGGCAGGCAGAATTGTAGAATTCAATTCGGAGAGAGAAGATTTACGCGCTAATTGAAACCGGGGGGAAGCAGTATAAGGTAGCCCCAGGACAGGTGATCCAGGTAGAACGGCTACCAGTAGAACAGGGCAGCCAGGTTGAGCTGAATAAGGTACTTCTGGTTGCTGATGAGGACAAGATACTGGTAGGCAATCCGCTGGTTGAAGGGGCGAAGGTGGTTGCTGAAGCCCTGGGGGAGGAGAGGGGTAAGAAGTTAATTGTATTTAAGTATAAGCCAAAAGTAAGGTATCGTCGGAAGAAGGGGCATAGACAGCTATATACCAAACTGGCTATTAAGGAGATAACTCTAGGCAAAGGGCGTAAGCGCAGGAGTCCTAAATTGGAGGCAAGCTCGAATGGCACATAAAAAAGGAGGTGGCAGCTCACGGTATGGGCGAGATAGCCAAGCTAAGCGGCTGGGGGTGAAGCGATATAGTGGTCAGACGGTGCGAGCTGGGACGATCCTGGTTCGACAGAGGGGCACCCGCATCCACCCGGGTAATAATGTAGGACTAGGTAAGGACTACACCCTCTTTGCCCTTATTGATGGTGTGGTCAAGTTTGAACCCGCTAGCAAGGACAAAAGAAGGGTGAGCGTCTATTCAGTGACTTGAGAAAATGAAAGAGAAAATTCATCCTCCCTATTACGCCGATGCCAAGGTAGTTTGCTCTTGCGGCAACACCTTTACTACCGGCGCTACCAAGAAGCTCCTTAAGGTGGAGGTGTGCAGTAAATGTCATCCTTTCTTCACCGGTGAGCAACGAATAGTCGATACAGCGGGGAGGGTGGAGCGGTTCAAGAGGCGATACAAGGTCAAAGAATAGACTCTTGCCACACCAGCACAATGTAGTGCCCTGACAAGTCGGGGCTTTATTTGATTCCTTATTTAATCTGAGCTTTTGGCGGGTCTAAAGACCCGCACTGCATTTTATAGGGGGTAATTTGCCAAGAAATTTCCATTATGGGGGGCAGGCAGTTATCGAAGGGGTGATGATGCGAGGACAGAGGAGCCTGGCAATGGCGGTGCGTCGCTCTAGTGGGGAATTGAGGCTCATTACCAAGCCTCTGGCAGCCACCTATACTGGAGGGGTGAGGAGGATTCCCTTGCTACGAGGAGTGGTTATCCTCATAGAGACCCTGGTTTTGGGCATACAGGCCCTGTTCCAATCCGCCAATATATCCTTGGAAGAGGAGGAAGAGGAAATTTCAGCCCCTATATTATGGGGCGTACTCATCATCTCTTTTGGCTTTGCTATCGCCCTTTTCTTCGTAGGTCCGCTGCTCTTTACTCATCACCTCGTCGATCCCTATCTCAGTTCATCCCTGGTCAGCAATATAGTAGAAGGCGTTATCCGCATTGCTATCTTTTTTCTCTACCTGGGGGCAATAAATCTAATACCCGAGGTAAGGAAAATCTTTGCCTACCACGGGGCGGAGCATAAGGTAGTCAACGCTTACGAAGACAAAGCCCCTCTCGAGCTAGACACAGTGAGGAAATACTCTACCGCTCATGTTCGCTGCGGAACAAGCTTTCTCTTTGCAGTATTGATTATTGCTATCCTTGTTTTTGCCCTCTTAGGTCATCAGGCAATGTGGCTGCGCATCCTGTCCCGCATTGTGCTTATCCCTGTCATCGCTGCCATTGGCTATGAGGTTACCCAATTGAGTGCTAACTATGCTGGTAATCGCTTTATGCGTGCTCTTGTTGTCCCTGGGCTGGCACTACAGGCAATGACTACTCGTCAACCTAACGATGCCCAGCTAGAAACAGCCCTCTCTGCCCTAAGAGGGGTTATCGAAGCAGACGAACTCCGAGAGAACGGTTAATTTGCCGTTTCCGGCGTTAGTGGTTGGAAAAAGCAGGTCCTATTTCCAGTGTGGCAAACAGGACCACTAGGCTTCACCTTAAGCAGTAAGGTGTCTTCATCGCAATCCTTCCATATTGCGTGCAGGGTGAGATAGGCACCGGAGGTTGCCCCCTTATGCCATAACTCTTGTCGACTGCGGCTGTAAAACCATACCTGTCCTGTTTCTAAAGTTTTGCGCAATGATTCCTCATTCATGTAGGCCAGCATCAGCACCTCACCGGTATCAACATCCTGGGCTACAGCGGGGATAAGTCCCTTCTCATCAAACTTTAGCATTCTCTGATATCTCCTTTATAGCTGCTAGCGCCTCCTCCAATCTCACATCTCCGGTATAAAGGGCTCTACCTATAATAGCGCCCTCCACACCAAGCTGGAAGAGCCTTTTAAGGTGGCTTACTGATGTCACACCACCTGAGGCGATAATAGGGAGTTCTGTCTTGCTGATTAGCTCAGCGATAGCTTCAAAGTTAGGTTGAGTGAGAGTGCCATCTCGGAGGATGTCAGTATAAATAAAACGCCCTACCCCAAGCGCTGCCATCTGCTGGACTAGCTCGAAAGCGGTGATGTCGGTCTTCTTCTGCCATCCACGAGTGGCAACGTAGCCCTCCCGAGCATCTATGCCAATGATAATGGCTTCGCCGAAGCGGTGGCAAGCCTTTCTCACCAAACCTGGATTTTCCACTGCTGCTGTGCCAAGAACAACCCTCATCACCCCTCCCTCTAGCAATTGCTCTATTGTCGCTAGTTGGCGGATACCGCCCCCCACTTGAATAGGAATTTTGACCCTCTTCACTATTTTAGTGATGAGAGATAAGTGACAGAGTTCACCTCTGGCGGCACCATCGAGGTCAACAAGGTGCAGCCTTTGTGCCCCTAAGGACTGCCATTGCAGGGCAACACTTACAGGCTCGTCTGAAAAAACTGTTTCCTGGCTATAGTCGCCTTGGTATAGGCGAACGCACTTACCCCCTTTGAGGTCAATGGCAGGGATTACCTTCATATTTTACTCTGAAGTATTAACGCTCAATCTCCTGTCCTAGAAGAAAAGCAGCCACCTCCTCCAGCTCTTGTTGTGCCGGTGAAGGCAGTGTTGTCATCCTAAGTTCCTGGAGAGCTTGAAGATACTTTTGCTTTATCAATCCCTCCACATAGCTTCGGGCACCCAAACTATCAAGGATGTGGAGCGTCTGAGTAATATCCTCAGCCGAAATTCTCGCTTTACCATAAATGCTGAGCAGCTTTTTCTTCTCTTCACCCTCCGCCTTTTGGAAAGCGTATATTATGGGCAGGGTTTTCTTTTTATATCTAATATCCGTATAAAGGGGTTTACCCATAATCTCCTCTTCACCCCAGATGCCCTGCACATCATCATACATCTGGAAAGCTAGCCCTAAAGTCCTACCAAAAGAGCGAAGCTGGGAAACCACTTTCTGGTCGTCTGTGCCCAGGAGAGC
>CAZNKW010000021.1:0-10817 GCA_964573655.1 uncultured Dehalococcoidia bacterium | reverse complement strand
TATGATGATGTTTGTATTGGGAAGTCGCTTGGGACAATAACACAAGAGAACAGAGGGTGTCAACTTTTAGGGTCAGTGTGATTATTTCAAAAGTTGGTGGCCGGCTCAAAAGGTGGGAGAGGTATGCCAAATCGTGCCCAAATACAGCCTTTTTCCCCTCCAAGTGGGGAATCTAAAATCAGCCACCAGATTTGAAAGGATTACGCCATGCCCTTTTCTTGCCAAGAAAGGGCAGACAATGTAAAATAGCACTCTAAAAGAGACTATGACGCATGTCGCTGGGGAACAGCCTTGCGTAGCTGTACACGAGGGGTTGGGTGGCTTTGACGAGATGGTGGAGGGCCAGAGTCTATCATGGCAGCAGATGAAATCTATATCTGGTAGGGTGAGGGTGAGATCGGCTCATCCTGAAGGCTTGGGGCACCGAAGTGGTATAATGGCCTTGGGGAAATTGTGGCTGGATAGAGCTATGGCAGAGACAAGGGGGTGACCCTGAAGAAGACCGCGTTTATAGTGAACTCTATTGCCACCAGCCGCTGTGGTGCCAAGTGGCGCGGCATCGAGGAGTACATAAAAGGCAGTGGTCACTCCTGTGATGTTAGGGTGACGAAGTCCGATGGGCAGGCAACACACTTGACCAGGGATGCCGTTAGGTCAGGGTGCGAAGTAGTGGTGGCTGTTGGCGGAGACGGCACGGTGAACGAGGTGGTGAACGGCTTGTTCGAAAAGGGCATCATGTTTGAGCAGGACCTGGTCTTGGCTATCATTCCCCTCGGGTCGGGGTGTGACCTAGCCCGGAGCCTGGGCATTCCGTGTGAGATAAGTGAGGCCATCAAAGCGGTGGAAGGCAATAGCACGAGAAGGATTGATGTGGGGTGGGTAGATTTTGTGAATCTCAGTGGGGAAAGGGAAAGAAGACACTTTGTCAACATAGCAGACCTGGGTGGCGGAGGACTGGTGGTTCAGAAAGCGAATCGGGCGCCACGGATACTGGGGCGGCGCCCCAATTATTTGTGGGGCATCCTATCTGCCGCGTTCAGCTATAAAGCGAGGATGATGAACGTCTCGATTGATGGCGGTGAGCTGCTAAGGCTGGCGGTAAGGAACTTGATAATCGCCAATGGCAGGTACTTTGGCAGGGGCTTCCTTGCTGCTCCGCAGGCCAAGATGGACGACGGGCTGTTCGATATTGTCAGCATAGGAAATTTCGGTACTATTGAAGGTATGTGGCATCTCCCCAAGCTGTATAGAGGAACGCATTTAGGCCTAGAAAAGGTGAGCTACTTCCGCGGCCAGAAAGTGGAAGCCAACTCTGAAGAAGAGGTGTTGCTCGAGATGGATGGAGAGCTGGTGGGAACCCTGCCAGCTACCTTTGGAATTATTCCTGGTGCCCTAAATGTGGCCACGAGATGATTTGTAGGGGCAGTGTTTGCGGCGCCATGCCACAAAATAATGCTGGTTCTCCCTCCCCTGGTCGACAAGACTCTTCGAGCGGGAGGGAGTTAGAGGGAGGGTGAAATTTCACCTGAGCTTGACAGCCAGGTGCGATGGACATATTATCAGTGTTTGGAGCAATGAGGGCTACCTCATTGCCAATTGAAAGGCGAAGTTTCAACTTAGTTCCCGTAGAAGCGCTAATTTTCTAGTCTAGCGAAGGAAAGGAGGAGCAACATGGCAGGCAAGGCATACGATGTTATCGTGGTCGGGGCTGGGTTTGGAGGCAGCAGTTGCGCCGGGCTGCTGGCAAAGCGGGGGCTCAAGGTACTACTCCTGGAGAAGAACGCCCGCGCTGGCGGCAAGGCGATGACCCTCTCCAAAAGAGGGTTTACCTATACGGCCTGGGTGGTTATCAGCGCTCCTACTCAGGGGACTCTGCTTGAGGTTGTCCTGAAGGAGTTGGGGATGGAGGGCGAGGTGGAACTGGTAGCCCCTGGTGTCCAGGGGAGTAGATACAAGCAATCCTCAGGACAGTATGTAGTTAGCCCCCAGGACCTGGTTCCAGATCCCAACAAGATCTTCGACTGGCTGGAGGTAAAGCAGGAGGAGAGGGAGGAGGCTCTTAAGGTTTTTGCCGACTTAACGCTGATGAGCCCCCAGGATGTCAATGCCCTAGACGATATCAGTTTCAGTGAGTGGCTCAGCCGCTACAAGGTGCCTAAGGGAGTGTACGCTTTTGTTACCGCCCCTGTGACTGATGGCTGCTTTGTGGTCCCTGTGGATGCCTTAGCTGCCTCAGAGGCAATTGGCACCGTTCAACAGGTCTTCCTCCGTGGCGGCGGGGTCTTTTGCAAGGGTGGCTTCAGCCGGCTGGCCGACGCCTACGCTAAGGCAGTGGAAGTAAACGGCGGCAAGGTAATCATGCGGACCAGAGTGGAGAAAATCACTGTGGAACACGGCAAAGTCACCGGTGTGGTCACCGACCGGGGTAGCTTCCAGGCTCCCATTGTGGTGAGCAACGCCGGCATTCAACCTACCGTACTTAAACTGGTGGGTGAAGAGCATTTCGACAAGGGCTATGTCAACTATGTGAAGGACCTAGTTCCCTCCTTGGCATTTACGGGCGCCCGCTACTTCTTAAACAAGAAGGTCATCGCTGACCCATATGGTACGATATTCTCCGATGAGACTACCTGGACCCTGGATAAGTGGATCAAGGCCAAGTCAGGCGATATCCCCAAAGAGATGACTGTCTGGTATGAGGTCCCCTCTAACTATGACCCCGATGCTGCCCCACCGGGCAAGCAGATCGTCACGACAGGGTTTTTCTGTCCTCCTGACCCGCAGATGACGGATAAAGATAAAAAGAAGTGGTGGGACAAGGGAGACGAAATAATGTTCAAAGTCTTCCCTGAGCTGCCAGCCCACATCGAATCTAAGGAGTACTATTCCCCACATGATGTCTCCGTCCTTACCCGTGACCAGGTGCTGCCATATCAGGGCGGAGAATGCATTGGTCTGGGACAGATAGTGGGGCAGTGTGGTCGTCATAAGCCCTCCCCTAGGGCTCCAGTGCAGGGGCTGTTCTACGTCGGCTGTGATGCCGGTGGTCGTGGCATTGGCATCCATCAGGCAACAGACTCGGGGATTAACGTGGCCAACATGGTGCTCCAGTACCACCGCATGCGCCAGGCAGCTCGGTAGAGAGCGAGAGGGACCGCTCACGCCAGCAGCCGGAGCACTGGTGCTCTCCTGCTGCATCTGGGGGCTCAGCAGTCTAGCGATACCCTCTGTGAAGGCCTACTCAATTCTTGGAGGGTTTCGTAGAAAGATTGACGGGGAAATTCTTAACGCCTGTGGCATGGCAACCCTTCATGCCTTAGGAAATCCTGGGTTGCTATAACAAGACTAAGTCCCTCCTTAGCTCAATAATGCGGTCACGCAGTCGAGGCCCCGCTAATGGACCTTTCCTGCTCCCCTACCCGTTTTAGCAATGCCCTCAGGCGCTTTGTCTCTCTCGTCTCCACACCCCAATCCTGTGCTACCATCAATACCCACTCTGCCCCTCTTGACCAGGCTGATAAAACTTCCCTTAGTTGCCCCTCTGACATCGCTACCAAGACCGCTAAAGTCTCTGTATCCCGCGGAAGCCTCCTCAGAGTTTCCTTCAACTTCTCCTCCATTTGACCTCCTTCCACTTGTCTACGTATGGCAACACCTGCACACTTCCCGCCTGGACACAGCTCCACCTCGCTGGCTATGTCTTAAGCGAGAAAAACATCATCTTTGTCTATTTTGGCGTACGATGGAAAGCAATCATCGCCCCATAAGGATACTTTGCTTTTGTTATCAGAGGCAAGGCAACCCCACAATTCCTGGGCTTATTCTTGGCATTATACTACAAGGGGGATGGCAAAGCATAGATAGCTTGTCACTCAGACTACTGAGACAGCGGATGAGATATAATGCCTAAAGCCATCCAGAAGTCTAGCGACGCAGGTCAATGGGGCGACGCTTAAAAGCCGGTGTTTCTAGTTTGGTCTCGTCTAGACTCTTGATAAGATGGCGAAACTTTTCATCCCTCTGGGCTGCTTCTGCTGCCGTGATAGAAGTGAAACCCGTAGCCACCAGGGTGATCTTCACATCATTATTCATACTAGGGTCAAGGGTTACCCCAAAAATAATATTGGCTTCAGGGTCTACAGCCCGCTTAATGATCTCTGCTGCTTGGCTCACTTCAGACAGGGTGAGGTTAGCTGCCCCGGTGACAACGTACAGGACACCCTTTGCCCCTTCAACAGATACCTCCAGTAAGGGGCTGGCAATAGCTGATTGAGCGGCTTCCACACATCGGTTCTGACCAGTGCTATGACCAATGGATAGCCAGGCAGGACCGGCGTCTTTCATAATAGACCTTATATCAGCGAAATCCAAGTTTATTAGTCCAGGCACAGTGATAACTTCGCAAATAGTCCGAACCCCGGTCATCAGCACCTCGTCTGCCATCTTGAACGCGTTGTCTACTGTTTCTCTCTCATCTACGATAGACAAGAGACGCTCGTTAGGAATAACTATTACAGTATCCAACTTGGCCATAAGCTGGCTAAGACCCTCACGAGCTACCTGCGCCCGCCGCACCCCCTCAAAGTCAAAGGGTCTGGTAACTACAGCAATGGTAAGAGCCCCGCTTTGTTTGGCTAGCTCAGCGATGATGGGGCAGGCACCTGTGCCTGTGCCTCCCCCCATGCCAGCAGCTATAAAGACCATATCAGCGCCACTTATGAGCTGGCGTAGCTCCTCTTGACTCTCCTCTGCTGCCCGATGACCCTTTACTGGGTCACCACCTGAGCCTAAACCACCGGTTGTCTTCTCCCCAAGTTGAACCCGAATCGGGGCCTCGTTCAGCATTAAATGTTGGACATCAGTGTTTGCCGCAATGAACTCCACTCCTTGAATTCCTGCCTTCACCATACGGTTAAGGGCGTTACAGCCTCCTCCACCCACTCCTATGGCTTTAATCCTACACGGTGTATGCACATAAGCTGTCTTTGCCACGTTCTTTATCCTCCTTTATCAGTGATCTCTCCAGCGTGTTCAGACCCTCACGGGTAACCTCAGGTCACGCAATGTGGAGTAGAAACTTCTGAGACCACCGGCTGAGACTGGGTGTTCGTCTTTTCGCCCTACCCCCCAAAGCAAGAGTCCCGCACTGGCAGCATAAGCCGGGTCATCCAGCTCCTTGGTTTCAGGCATGCCTTTAGGTTTCTCCACTCGTACTTTAAGCCTGAGCACCTCTCGGGCAAACGCTGCCATACCAGGCAACTTTGCTGTGCCACCAGTCAACACCACAGTGGATGGTGTATACCCGGTTGGTAACTCCAAGAGAATCATTCTTAAGATTTCCTCTACTCTGGCCCTAATGATATAGCATAGCTCCTCACGAGAAACCTTATAACCTTCCTTTTCCAACCAAACCTCGCCTTGAGAGAATAGACCGCCATTTTCTATCTTGAGCCTCTCTGCTACACTGAAGGGAATGCCCAAGCCATCGGCTATGTCGTTGGATATCTGGATACCCCCTATAGGTAAAACTGAGGTATGCCAAAGACCCCCTTCTTTGAATACGGCGATGTTGGTGATACCTCCGCCAATATCAGCTAAAATAACCCCTTCCTCCTTATCTTCTGGCGTTAGCACTGCCTCGCTAGAAGCTATGTGATTAACTATCATACCCTCTATCGACACACCAGCCCGCCGCAGGCAAGTCTCTAATTTCCCAAGATAAGCCTCTCCCGCAGTGATAACATGGGCCTCGACATCCAGCCGATGACCATGCATTCCCACCGGATTCTTCATATTTGTGCCATCGAGAAAATATTGCTTTAGAATAACAGGGAGCATCCTTCGGTCTTTAGGGAAGCGAAGCTGTTCAACAGCTACAGCACCTTGTTTGATGGCAGCCGGGGTGACCATGTGCCTGGGATTATCGATATTTACTGGCACCCGATTATTAAGAGATTTAATATGTCTGCCACTAAAGCCTATCCAGGCCTGCTCCACCTTCCAAGGCGCAGTGTACTCTGCCTTCGCCACCGACTCTTTGATGGCTTGCGTGGCATAAGAGAGATCAGTGACGACCCCCTTTTCTACCCCTTGGGAAGGAACAATGCCTGCTCCAAGAATCTTGGTAATATTCCTTTCCCTGACACTAGCCACTAAGGTACAAATCTTAGTGCTACCTATATCGATGCAAGAAATATGATTAACCATCATTTTCCCCTCCTTTTCAAAGGATTATGATTTATTCTACAACCTGTATTCCTATTGTAAATGTACGAATCATCTTGGCATAGATTCTAAGCGCGATTTAGATTCCCGCCAGCAAGTCTGCTCGTCTCTATGCTTCTAATCGTATCCCCTTGGCTTCTACAGGCTGCATTTTCCAAATCTTCTCCTCGTTGGCATCGACATAATAGTCGGCAGCAGTGTTGCAGTCGATGCACTTTGCCGTTACCCTTCCCGCATAGGTCAGGGTTACCGTGCCCATAACCAAGCCCCCTTCATTGGCATAGCAAACAGGGCAAGGACCGACAATGTGCACGCTCCCTGCTCCACACATAAGCCAGCGCATAATCATTATGCTCACCTCCTTCTAGAAATTATCCGATGACTCAAGAATTTCGCTATTCTTCCATATTACAGGCTCTGACAGCCTAGTTTTTGGACAACGCTTTATCATAATTGATGTTTTTTAATTCACGTATTATAATACATGTTTGGTGCAATTTGTCAACACCCTTCTTACTTAAGATTTTGTCGCATCTTTATTGTCAGTGGCTTCCTCGAAGTATAGCTCAGCCGCGGCCCAAAGCTTCTCAAGTTCCGGACTGTTACTGGAGCTTGATTGCGTTTTGTAAGCAACCTTCAATCTCTCAAAAAGGTCTTGACTATATCGGAAGACATCCTCTTTTGGATATCCTACGGTAGGCGGTGGGCTTTCACACTCTGATGTTTTGTCTTCAGTGCAGAGCTCGACCCCAGTCGCCGTTTCTTCCCAAATCACTTTCACTGCTGGTTCCCCGTGCAAGCCTCGAACTATAACCCTATCACCTTTCACTTGACATCTACTTGTTATCGTTCTCACAACCGATTTTATAAGTTCCGCAAAGTCCTGTCAAAACTTGACCTTTTGAGGCACTTGCTAAAACTTTTGGAATGTGGTAGAACATGAATGGAACTTGCATAGGAGGGACAAAAATGGCGAAAGAGGTTGCGAAACAAGCTGGCCGCAGATTGCCACCATACATTTCACACAAGACCTTCAGCGGGTTTATGGAGAGGTTGAAGAGTGAGCCACCTCTGCCCTCTCGAATTGATAGAAGCTACTGGGGTTCTTCCTATTCCGGCAGCGTGGGTGTCCAGCTAGTTACAGCGCTTCGCTTTTTGGACTTAATTAATGAAGAAAATATTCCCACGAAAAAATTGGAACGACTGGTTGGGTCTGTGGGAACTCAACAAAAAGAGGAACTTAGGCGGTTGTTTTTGGAAGCCTATTCACCAGTGCTAGGTAATTTGGAGCTTTCCCGCGCCACACCTGCCCAGTTAAGTGAACAGCTTAAAAACTACGGGGCAGTTGAAAGTGTCAGGAGGAAAATTCAGCGATTCTTGATAGCGATGGCTCAAGATGCGGGCTTACAAGTATCTCCTTCGATATTAAAGAGGAAAAAGGGGTCAAAGAAAGTCACTCGGGAGAAAAAACAGGAAGTAAAACCTCAACAAGCACCGCCTACTTCAATTTCTGCCGTTGGGATACACCCAGCTATAAGCGGCTTCCTACAGGAGCTTCCTTTCAGGGAGAAACGATGGACTGAAGGCGAGAGGCAAAGATGGATTGATGCTTTTGTAGCTCTTATCAAAGCTCTGTATCCGAGCGAAAACGATAAATAGACCATAAATGCTCCCCTCCGTGCCGCAACACTTCCGGGAGCGTAGCTAGGAGGAACCGTAACCAATCCCCTGACCATTTCTAATATTGCAGCTTCTATCGTAGAAAGGGGTAGGCAGGTTATTCCCTCTCCCTTTCAAGGGAATTTATTCCTAAATTTTTGGCAAAAATGACTCTAAGTGGGGAGTCTAAAATCAGCCACCAGATTTGAAAGGATTATTCCGAGCTTGTTGTGCTTCAACATTCCCTTTAGCATGATTACCTGCATCAATAAACATGGCTAGTAAGAGGTTGTTTATTAATACCTGTAGGGACAGACCTTCAGGTCTGTCCAAGGTTCGGACAGGTTTAAAAACCTGTCCCTACATCAGATTTTATAGGAGTTGCTAAACGACCTCCTAGTAATGATCTTGAAAGTTTTGAATCTCTCAATACTTGAATTATCCAGCGTCTCTCAGGAATCACCAAACATCCCCCCTGACGACCTGATTATGTTACAGCCTTACAGGCTAACTGCTATATGTTCGTTATTTGTCGCCTGTGTTGTCTCATTTCATGCCAAAATTGAAGATGCTGCAAGAGAAAACTGAATCTGCGATTACCCAATTTTCTCTAAGATGCTCCCATATTCCATGATCTTGTAACAAACGTTATGACCTTGGTCGTAGAAATGGGAGGGGAGACTATTCCCCTCGCCCATTGAGGGAGAGGGCAGGGTGAGGGTGAATCTCCCCTATTGAAACGCTGCATGGAGTCTAGAAAGGTGGGGAAAGCCTGCCAATCGCGGAGCAGTACACCAAGAGCACGCAGCTTGAGGATAGTCTGAGGCTGAGTGGGCAGAACCAAGAATGAGGGATTTTTCGCTATTCAGCGACTAATATGTTGCCAAAGGGGAGGTGGACTAGCAGAAAGAGACTGTCATAATCGCAGATGGGGTGAGATGGGCCTTCCTCCTACGGAAAGGCTGTCAAAACAGGGGACTTGCCCTTGTTTATCAACGCCTCAGGGCACAGAGAGGTAGACAGATCATTGTCTATGGGTTGTGGTCTGGTCCCCAAAGGCGATGCTGGAACAATGTTATAGAACATAATCTCTTCCCAAAACAAGAATAACGTGGCAAAGTGGCTGCAGCGAATGGTGCAAAGCTAGATAGACCTCCTAGGAAGTAGATGAACGAGAAGTGGTGTCTGATGAAAGTGACAAGGATTCCTCTTAGGAGACTTACTATGGGAACTCTGATGATGCTCAAGCAGGATAGCATAAAAGGGATCATAGACGGAGATGAGAAAGTCCTTCGGATTGTATCGCCGACCGCTGCTTATGGCATCAGACCAAGAAGGTCAAAACGTCAGGCCAGGAGGGCACGATCTTATTGAACGCAATTGACCATAACGGGCATCTGAGCCGATTCTGGCTGGTCATATCCTTATCGTTGAGTACTGGCAAAAACCGAAAGGACAGTGAACTTGTATGTTCCCGAGCTTAAGCTCAGTTGTAGCCAAGTTATACATGGTGGCTGAGCGCCTGCTAGATGAGTTCGTCGAGCTCCGTGTGGACTCTTGGGTAGTAAAGGATGCCACAGGTCCTGGAGCACTGTATGACTATGTCGACAACTGTTCGGTACATGGGAATGTGACGGGTACTATGACGCGCTGTGGCGATGTTGTCGTAGAACAACTGGCAGACCTGTTTAACGGGCTGTTAATTCTCGTGGACCAAATGATAACAAGTGTTATCGCGTTACAAGAGGGATAAGGATGGTATCTGGGTAGCTTCTTTGAGTGGAGCTCTAAAGTGACAGGCAAAATCAAAGCCCTAACCCCTCAAACGCAAAATAGGCATGATGGTCAACCAATAGTGGAGTCTACCAAAGGAGGACAGGAGATACAAAGGCAGGCTAGGTGGTCTAAGTGGTATCGGAATAAAACTGACGACACGATAATTCAGCGTTGGGCCGAGGCATGTAGTGATAGATATAATGACTGTCTTAATTGCCCATTTCTGAAGGAATGCCAGGACTTGATGGATAGGCTGATAGCCTGCATGGAGGTGGCACCAACGAAACTTCCAGCCATGATAGCGAAAGACCGACGACGGCGAACCTCTCTCATGAAACTTGGCGAGCAATAAATATCTATGCTAGTTTCGGCTAACTCTAGCAATCAGATTAGCGTATTTTAGTCAGAAGGGGGTAGAGCAGGAACAAAATCTCTGCCCCCTCTGTTTATCTTACCCACTCCCGAAAGCGAAGCCAGTTATAGAAACTCTCAGTGCTCTGAAGTAAGCACGCCTTCCACTATTGCTGCAGCTCAAGGAGTCTACTAATTTGACTATATCTCGATTTCTGCAGTGAGACCAACTACACCAGCAGTTGTCTTGAGGTACTTCTGATAGAACTCAAGTGTCTCTGTCGACAGCCCTTGTCTACGCGAAGAGAGGAAATTGCTTAACAGTTTGCTTGATGATTTTAGTGGCTGCCGAGCCAGGATTCGAACCTGGGCTTAGGGATCCAAAGTCCCCTGTGCTACCACTACACAACTCGGCAATTTTACCCATTTTAGTGCCGAAGGTCGGGCTCGAACCGACAAGGGGGTTGCCCCCCAACAGTTTTTGAGACTGTCGCGTCTGCCTATTCCGCCACTTCGGCTAGAGCGGAAGATAGGATTTGACCCCACCACTTCCCACTTGGCAAGGAGATTCAGCAAACCCAACCGCCTGCCAGCTATAACAGATAGGCTAGGTCTAGCTTTGGCTTCACCCCCTTCCTCTTATAAGGGATATTATCCAGCACCTCTCAGGAATTGCCGGACATTTCCTATAACGATTTGCCTGTGCCACAGCCCATAGAGGCTGCCAACTGCTATGTGTCCGGTATCTGTCCCCTATGTTGTCTCATTTTATGCCAAAATCAACGATGATGCAAGAGGGGACTGAG
>CAZNKW010000020.1:0-11548 GCA_964573655.1 uncultured Dehalococcoidia bacterium | reverse complement strand
CAGCTAGGCTTTCTCTGCTGCTTTGTCTTTAATGATTTTTTCAGCTATATGAGAGGGGACCTCCTCATAATGGCTGAATTCCGTTCTATAGCTACCTCGACCTTGAGTGATGGACCTCAGGTCTATTGCATACCTCAAAATCTCGGCTAAAGGCACCTGAGCCTCAATTACCTGATTCCCATTCTGTGGGGTCATCCCCAGTACCCTAGCCCGTTTGGTATTGAGGTCGGCCATGATATCACCGATGAAGGTTTCAGGTACAACAACCTCGAGACGCACTATGGGCTCGAGCAAAACAGGCTGAGCTTGGGAGAGGCCCTTTTTCAGAGCCTGCGCCCCGGCAATCTTAAAGGATATTTCTGAGGAGTCTACCGGGTGAGAGCTACCATCGTAGAGGGTTGCCCTGACATCTACTACAGGATATCGGGCTAACACGCCCTCCTGTCGTGCCTCCAGGACGCCTTTCTCCACAGCAGGGATATAATTCTTCGGCACTGTCCCACCTACCACCCTCTCGGTAAACTCAAAGCCATTCCCTCGAGGCAGAGGTTCCACCTCCAAGAAGACATGTCCATACTGACCATGCCCTCCGGTTTGCTTTTTGTGCTTGTATTCTGCTTTAGCTGAGCTATTAATGGTCTCCTTATAGGGAACCTTTGGAATCTCTACTCTGACCCCGACACCGAACTTGCGCTGCATCCTCTCCGTGACTACCTCGACATGCGAATCGCCCATGCCCGAAAGGATGGTCTCCCCCGTATCAGATTCCTTGCGCACCTGAAGGGTGGGGTCTTCCTCAGCTAATCTAGGCAAGACGGTACCCAGCTTATCTACATCTGTCTTTGTTTTAGGATATAAAGCCACGCTGAAGATTGGCTCAGGGAACTTAATGGGTGCCAGGCTTAAGGGTTTCTCTTTGCTACAGAGGGTATCACCATTGCTAGTCACCGCCAGCTTAGCTACAGCGCCAATGTCTCCGGCAATTAATTGAGGCACAGCCTCCTGAGCTTTGCCTCGAAATACGAGGAGCTGACCTATCCGCTCCATTTGCCCCTTAGCAGCATTCCACACCTGGGAGTTGCTCGAAATTGTGCCAGAGTAAACCCGGAAATGGGTCACTTTACCGACATAGGGGTCAGCGCTGCTCATAAACACCAAAGCAGCCAAGGGGGCCCCCTTCTCTGGCTCAATAGCCTCTACCTGCTGGGTGACAGGATTAGTGGCTACTACAGGTGCCGCTTCTTTAGGTGAGGGCAAGTAGTGGCAAATAGCATCCAGAAGATAGGAAACACCCATATTTTGTAATGCTGAGCCCGTCAGAATAGGGGCTATCTTGCCAGCTTTAATCCCCTCCCCCAGAACACGGCGAATCTCCTCTGAGGTTATCTCTTTCCCCTCCAGATACTTGACGGTAAGCTCATCATCCAATTCAGCCACGGCCTCTGCTAGCTTCTCACGAAAGGAACGGGCTTGGCCCTCCACGGAAGGGGGTATCTCCCCTTCTTGCTCCTTGGCTCCGCTATAGGATTTCATATTAACTAAGTCCACCACACCCTGGAAGCTGATGTGCGAGCCTATGGGCAGTTGAATAGGAACACACCTTCTGCCGAAGTGTTTTTGAAGCTGCTCCACCACCTTATAGAAGTCAGCATTCTCTCGATCCATCTTATTGATGAAAATAAGACGCGGCAGAGCTCTTTCCTCGGCGTACTTCCACACTAACTCGGTGCCTACCTCTACACCGGAGGCAGCACAGACGACGATGATTGCCTCATCGGCTACTCTCATACCTGCTATAACCCCAGCGACAAAATCGGCGTAGCCTGGAGTATCAAGGAGATTGATTTTGGTGTCTTTCCACTGGCAGGGGAGGACGGAGAGACTGATGCTGATCTTTCGCTTTATCTCATCAGGGTCGTAATCAGAGGTAGTGGTGCCCTCATCGACCTTGCCCAGTCGTGAGATGGCTCCCGAAGTGAAAAGCATTGCCTCAGACAGCGAAGTTTTACCTGCTCCACAGTGAGAAAGCAAGACCACATTGCGTATCTGGTCGGTGGTGTAATTTTGCATCAACATACCCCCCTATGCCAAAATCGCCTTGTTACCAATCGGGTTCCTTGCCATCCCAGTATAATCAAAATCGGCTCAAAAGGGAAGGTTGCCGCTTAGGGGCCTTTAGTAGGAGGCATTGTTCCCAGGGAGCCTTTATCTAGCTGCTCCCTTGTTTCAGACAGGCACCTCTACAATTACCTTCGTGCCTTTGCCAGAGTCAGATTCTACCTTTAAGCTTCCACCCAGCAACCGTGCTCTCTCTTGCATTCCGGCAAGTCCCAGCTTACCCAGGCGAGTTAGATCGCTCACGTTTCTGGGCAGAGTGAAGCCTTTGCCGTTGTCCTCAATAGTCACCCTGGTCGCCTGCTTATTGAAAATGACTGTAACCTGAGCCTGGGAAGCTGAGGAATGTTTAGACACGTTCCTTAATGCCTCTTGAATGATGCGGAAGAGCGTCAGCTCCACTTCAGCAGAGAAGCGGCGCTCAGAACCTACCACTCGCAACTTGGCACTTATTCCATTCTCTTTCCCCATCTCGCTGGCCAACCACTCTAAAGCGGGAATCAATCCTAAGTCATCTAGAATTGCTGGCCGTAGGTCGCGACCAAATTGGCGCACCTCTTGTAGCACTGTCTTAACCTCCTCATGCAACTTCCACAATAACCTGGTGTCATCCATACGAAGGTTGGACTTAGTTTGCAGGAAGTTCTCCAGTTGATGAAGTATGGCAAAAAGGACCTGGGCGGTGCTATCATGGAGTTCGCGAGCCAGGCGTTTCCGCTCCTCCTCCTGAGCCTTGGTAATGTACTGGAGGTAGAAGCGCAGGTTCTCCTCCATGCGCTTCTCTTCTGTCACGTCTCTGGCGATATGCTGAAACCTAACAGCTCCCTCTTCAGTAGTAATCAAACTAGTGTTCAGTTGCCAGACGGCCTCAGTACCTTGCTTAGTGATTATCCTCTGCTCGTAGGGCTGAACAAAGGGCTGCCCCTGTAGCAGCTTGGTTCGGACCTCTCTTGCCAAGCGGAGGCTTTCTTCAGAGAGGAAAGCCTTGACGTTCATATGGCACAGCTCTTCCAGTTCGTATCCGGTGACCTTGGCAGCCTCCTTATTGGCTGAGACTATGTTTCCGTCCATGTCGTGAACCCAGATGCCATCGGGGGCCCTTTCAAACAGATCCCTGTATCTTCTCTCCGAGCTCTCCAGTTGTTTGGCTACCCTTAGCTGCTCTTGATAGAGCTGTGCGTTCTGCAAGGCAATGCCAATCTCATTGCCAATGGCCGTTAACAGGTCTATCTCTTCCGGGCTGAAGTCTTTCTGCTGCCGCATAGCTACACAAAGAGTGCCCATAACCCGTCCCCTGGACTTCATAGGCACGATGAGCTGGGCTTGGAGCTGCTCTTGCCTTACTGCCTCTCTAGAAAGCCTGGGATCACTAGAGGCGTCTTCCACCACCAGTGGCTTCCCGCTCTCAGCCACTCGGCCATTAAATCCCTCGCCTACCTTTATCTGGTCCACAGCAGCGGCAACCTCCTGAGGCACACCCTCATAGGCTATAACCCTCAGCTCGTTGGCTGCCTCATCCAGACGGAAGATTATCACCACATCTACTCCCATTACTTCCATTACCACATCCACGGCAGTACGCAAGACAGTATCCAGCTCTAGAGATTGGCTGACCAAACCCGACACGGTGCTCACGCTCTCCAGCTTCTTTTGACACCTGATAGTAGCTCTCAACTGTGTTCTAAGTCTCTCTTGGAGCCTACCTACTTCCACTATAGCCTGCTGCCGAACCTCCTGCTGCTCACGCTGTGCCTGAAGTCCTAAGCATGCAACGGCACCGGCCAGCGGAATAGCGATGCTCATCACCAGAGGATCTAGAAGACCGGAAGACACAAAAGCGTGGGGCAGCATGGAGGCAAAAGAGATGGCCGAGATAACTAGCCCCCAATTTGATGTCAAGACTGCACCGGAGTAGACTATGGGCACCAGATAGAATACGCCATACAGGACTTCCCGGGTCAAAGGTGGAATTGACTGAGGAAGTTCCCAGATTCCTAACCACTCTGAGTAGTAATGAACCATGGCAAGAATCAGGGAGATCCCGATGAGCCACAAATGTGGACTACGGAGAGCCCTTTTCACTTGTTTCAACCGTCTTGGTGAATCCTTTACCATAGCTCATTGGTATGGCTGTGCCAGTTTCAAGAAATATCATTCAAGGCAAACCAGCCATTCTTCAAGGCATGGACTATCGCCTCAGTGCGGGAGCCTACACCTAGTTTATTAAAGATGGCTCCCAGATGGGCCTCTACGGTGCGCACGCTTAGGGATAGTTGCTCGGCGATATCCTTATTGCTCATGCCCTTGGCTGCTGCTTTGAGTACATCTATCTCTCGCTCCGTCAGCAGGTCAGAAGCCCTGCCCGTGGGCTTGCCCAGGTGTCTAAACCGCTCTACTACCTTGCGGGCCACCGCTGGATGAAGCACCGAATCTCCCTTATGCACCGCACGGATAGCTTCGACAAGCTCCTGGCCGCTCACGTCTTTTAGCAGGTAACCACAAGCACCTGCGTCAAGCAGGGCAAAGATGTACTGGTCGTAATCATAGGCGCTCAGGACCAACACTGCCGTTGAAGGGTTATAGGTCTTTATCAGCTTGGTGGCCTCAATGCCATTCAGTTTAGGCATGGCTACATCCATAACCACCACATCGGGCTTCAGTTGTCGTGCTAGCTCTACTGCCTCTTCACCGTCATTAGCTTGCCCGACTACAGTCAGGTCAGGCTCGCGCTCCAAGAACTGGGAGATGCTCTCCCGCACCACCACATGGTCCTCAGCCAGCAACACCCGCGTCTTTTTCATAATAACCCTCCTCTTGAATTGTAAACTTTCCCGTGAACTTGTGCAACTAGGAGTAACTACCAACAAAGGCACTGGTGATAACCCTCATCTCTTCCTGTAAAGAACTCGTAATGGGGGCTGATCTAGAGGGGGTTCTCCACAAGCCAAAAAGAAGCGTGCTCACCGATGTATTAATGACACAAACATGGTTAACTTATAAAAGGAGGACCTGAAAATAAGAGTAGAAGGAGGAAAGGGACATGGGTCTGAGAGCTTATTTTCTAGTAACTACAAATGACGACGTAAAGCAGCGTGAGTTCGTCAAAGCGGTGCGCGAGGTAGAGGATACACCGGGTGTGGATTTCGTTGATCCGGTAATTGGCTCCCGGGATATGGTGATTATGGTGGATGCCCCAATCACCGTTGAGGCTTTAGCCCGAAAGATAAGGGCTAAGCCATGGGTCAAGGACATGGAAGTGCTGAGACTGGTCAGCATCTTTGAGCGGCATAAGACCGCTAAGATGCCATTAGCTGAGAGCGTTGAGGGGAAACCGGTACCTGAGCTCTTGTCAGTGTAAGCTAATCCATAGTGAGTTCATTACTAATGGCCTCAAACCTCGTCCGGTTTAACGGGATTGAATCTCACCTAAAGTGAGGTGCGATATGGAAACTTTAACGGGTCAAAAGCACCACTGCCAAGCAGCAAAGGATGGGCTGAGTCTGGCAACGCTAGTAGCGCAGGACGGCTTCAGGGTGCTGGAGAGACAGGACTTAGCGCCCAAGACTCACCTTCTTAGGATTGCAGCGCCCTCCGTGGCTAGAAAGGCCAAGGCAGGTCAGTTCGTTATTATCCGTGTGGATGAGAGAGGGGAGCGCATTCCCCTGACCATCGCCGACTGGGACGAAGGCAACGGAGACATAACCATTGTTTTTATGGAAGTAGGCGCCTCAACGATGATGCTGGCTACAATAGACACCGGGGACTGTGTCAAAGATGTTGTCGGCCCACTAGGGGTGCCCAGCCACATTGAAAACTTTGGCCACGTGGTCTGCGTTGGTGGTGGAGTGGGGATAGCACCGATAGTGCCTATTGCTCGAGCATTAAAGCAGGCTGGCAACAAGGTGACCTCTATAATAGGCGCTCGCAGCTATAACTTGCTTTTCTGGGAGGAGCGGTTGGGTGAGTTCAGCGATAGACTAATAGTGACTACGGATGATGGCTCCTATGGCAGAAAAGGTTTGGTGACAGAGCCATTAGCGGAGCTTCTACGCAGCGAGACGGTGAACAGGGTCATTGCTATAGGCCCGGCTATCATGATGAAGTTTTGCGCTAAATGCACAGAGCCTTTTGGGGTTAAGACCATTGTTAGCCTAAATCCTGTTATGGTGGATGGTACTGGCATGTGCGGCTGCTGCCGTGTTAGCATCGGCGGTGTAACCAAATTCACCTGCGTTGACGGGCCTGAGTTTGACGCCCAGCAGGTTGACTGGGATCTGATGCTTGCTCGCCAGCGGACCTATCTAGAAAAGGAGAACCACGCTCTAAAGGATTGCCGCTGGCGTGCCTTCGAGAAGACCTTGGTCGCGGTGAAGGTTTAGGTCGATGACTACTACTAAGACGACTACTAAGTTGAATTTGAACCGAGTGGCTATGCCCAAACAAAGCCCCTTAATAAGGGGGCTCAATTTCCAGGAGGTAGCCCAGGGCTATTCCGGAGAGCAGGCAAAAGCAGAGGCAAGCCGCTGTCTGCAATGTCCTAAGAGACCCTGTGTGGATGGTTGCCCGGTGGGAATAGATATACCGGGATTCATCAAGGAGATCCAGGAGGGCAATCTGGCTGAGGCAGTGAAGATACTCAAAGCGAGGAATAGTCTGCCGGCCATCTGCGGCAGGGTATGCCCTCAAGAAACCCAGTGTGAGGAAAAATGTAGTCTGGCCAAGAAAGGAGCGCCTATAGCCATTGGCCGACTAGAGCGCTATATAGCTGATTGGGAGCTGGCAGATGTCATACAGCGCCGGCCGCAGCTTATAGCTCCAATACCTTCGGGGAAGAGCGTGGCTATAATTGGCGCTGGACCAGCCGGGCTTACTGCAGCCGCAGACCTGGCTAAACTGGGCCACAGAGTGGTTATCTTTGAAGCCTTACACGTGGCTGGCGGGGTACTGGTGTACGGCATCCCAGAGTTTAGACTTCCTAAGGATATTGTCCAGGCGGAAGTAGAATATGTGAAGTCTTTAGGAGTAGAGCTGGCGCTAAATTGCGTCGTGGGGAAAACACTCAGTGTTGATGAACTGTTCCAGGATAGCTTTCAGGCTATATTTCTGGGCACAGGGGCTGGTCTCCCCATGTTCCTCAACATTCCAGGGGAGAATCTTAGTGGTATCTATTCTGCCAATGAGTTTCTCACCCGGGTGAATCTAATGAAGGCTTACCTCTTTCCTGACCACTTGACGCCGGTTAATGTTGGTGAGCGAGTGGTAGTCATCGGTGGTGGCAATGTGGCTATGGACTCTGCCAGGTGTGCCCTTAGACTAGGTGCCTACGAGGTGCACGTGGTATACCGCCGCTCCCGAGCGGAGATGCCAGCTCGACGCGAGGAAGTAGAAAACGCTGAAGAAGAAGGGGTCATCTTTCAGTTCTTGACCAATCCCAAGAGGTTTATTGGCAACCCTCAAGGCGCAGTCACCGGCATGGAGTGTGTGGAAATGGAGCTTGGGGAGCCTGATGCCAGTGGCAGGCCGCGCCCGATTCCCAAACCTGGTAGTGACCATGTCATAGAGACGGACACTGTAATCGTTGCGCTAGGCACAACACCCAACCCGCTCATCCCAGCTACAACCAAAGGACTAGAAACCACTGGAAAGGGCATTGTGGTCGCTGATAAGGAGACAGGACTTACCACTAGGCCAGCGGTGTGGGCTGGTGGTGACCTGACCACAGGCTCAGCCACAGTCATTAGTGCTATGGGTGCTGGCAAGCGCGCTGCTGCCTCTATACACGCCTATCTAACCAACGGAGCAACAACTTGAAGCAAGCTGGTGAAGCTTGAGCTTAAAGTAGCAGGCTATACTCCAGCTTTCGTGACTCTCTTTGCTTAGTCGGATACCGCCCACGCACCCTGAAATCACCACTACTTCGCTATTGGTCAGGAGATTAATAAATTAATGTTGCTCAGAGCAATGTAGCAGCTATCCTTAACCAAGAATAAAATGAACCGGTATTATGAAGCATGGGCACTAATTGTATTATTACAACATCTTATGAGGAACTGCGTCCGATAATTCTCACTTATATCGGGGGCTGCTACATTTCTAGATAGCCTGAGATTGTTTAGTTCTCATTGTGAGCCGAGGCCCTGAGCAAAGCGAAGGGGCAACAAAGCGACCTCACCACTGCACTGCTAAGCGGTCTCCCCTCTTCTTCCTTGACAAATACAAGGCTTAAAGGCATAATAGCGACTACTTATCTAGCTGATTTGGAGTGTCAAGTCAGGAGCTTAAGTCTCGATATTGAACTGCTCCCCATTGTGGCGACCACTTGAACCCCTAAGGAGGTACGCCCTCCCCGGTTTTCTCAATTTCGGATATACATACACACTGTGGATAATCCTAGCCTATGTACCCCTTTACCTCACTGACTTAGGCTTCAGCCATCTCCAAATCAGTATCCTCATTTCTACCTTTCCCCTATCTTCGCTGGCATTGTTGTTTCCCTTTGGGATTTTTTGTGATCGGCTGCCTCCCAAGAGATTGGTCACCACTGGCTTCACCCTTTTTGCCATCTTTCTCATTGGACTAAGGTGGGTGGAGGGGTTTCTGCCCCTGCTGGCCTTCTTCATTATCGGTGGGATAGGGGGCTCGCTGTTCCGAATTTCCTGCTCCTCCCTGTACTACAAACTCCTGGGGGAAAAAGATATCGGCAAGAAGTTAGGGCTCTATACGGGGATTGGGCTTTTCGGCTATGGTCTTGGTCCTTTAACCGGGGGCTTCCTACTAGCCCCGTTGGGGATGAAGGCTCTCTTATGGATTGCTTTTCTCATCCTGTTACCTTTCCTCTTTCTCAGCCTTTTGCTAGAAGATGTAAAGTTAGCCAGATTCGAGCTGGGTGAATACCGGAGAGATATTGCCAGAAAGGAAGTGGTAGTCTTAGTTGTGCTAACCTTCCTGCTATCACTTCATTTTGGTGTGGAGCAGACCTCTTTTAGCCTTTTCCTAAAGGAGAACATTAACTTGACGGAGGATTCAATAGGATGGATGTTTTGCTTTATCGGAGTAGCTATTGCTATACTGTCCATCGCTAATGGATTTATCAGCGATAGCATAACTGGCAGGGGAATAAGGCTGGGGCTTATTCTTTACCTCGGTCTACTTCTCTCGGGTCTTTTCAATATAAGTTTACTATTTGTCGGCGCCTTTGGTACTGTGCTGGTGATTAGGCTACTACACGTTGTGGGAGACAGCCTATTCACGGTATCAAGAATGGTCATTGTATCAAACCTTTTCTTGCCAGAGAGAATCGGCGGTAACCTGGGGGTACTAGACACTACCATCTTTGTGGGAACCTTTGTTGGCGCTATTGCCAGCGGTGCCATTCCTGGATACTTGCTACCCTTTGTCTTCGCTGGCTCCCTTGCCCTTTTGGCTCTCCCTCCTGCTATGGCAGTTAGACCAAAATTCTAGAAGGAAAAGGGGAGGGGGCAAGCCCTCCCCCCTACAGTGTAGGGGAGACCCTTGTGGTCTCCCGCTGGTGAAGGTTGTTAGATGGATAGAATCTACCGACTGATTGATTCACATGCTCACCTGGAGGAGATGGAAGACCTCGACTCAGCTATTGAAAGAGCCAAGGAGAGTGGTGTAATAGCCATAGTGGCTGTTGGTTCAGACTATCAATCAAATAACCAGGTATTAGAGATAGCGGAGAAATATAGAAATTTTGTCTATCCAGCCACTGGCTTTCATCCCGGGAGCTTAGGAAAGGCTATCTCATCCCTTGAGCGCCATCTTCAATTTATTGAAGAAAACATGGAAAATGTAGTCGCCCTAGGCGAGGTAGGTCTGGATTATCATAAGGAGCTTATAAAGCTGTCTGGCAAAGATTTACAAAAGGAAGTGTTCGGAAGTATTTTGGCCTTAGCCAAAAGATATAATAAACCAGTGATAGTTCATTCCCGCTATGCTTGGAGAGATTCCTTCATTTTGGTGGAAGAGGCTGAGATTGAGAAGGCCACCTTCCATTGGTATACCGGTCCGCTAAATGTTCTGAAGGATATTTTGAGCCAGGGCTACTTTGTCTCGGCAACCTTAGCTGCGGAGTACCACGAGGAGCACCGCAGAGCCATAAAGGAGGCAAAATTAGAGAACCTATTACTGGAGACAGATTCTCCAGTAAAATATAGGGGGCATCAGGCTGAGCCAGCCGATATTGTCCGTGTTTTGACTTCGGTGGCTGAATTGAAAGCCCTGTCGCCAGACATAGTGGCCGATAGAACTACCGAAAATGCCATGCGGCTTTATGGAATACCAGAGAGATTGGTAAGGAAATAACAAATGGAGAGAGAAACCTTGAGATCGAAATTCCTGGGCTCTCTAGTTGGCACTGGAGTAGGGGATGCTTTAGGAGCCTCGCTGGAGGGGTGGCGCAGGGTTGACGAGGCTGAGATCCGTGCTTTAGCCGAGAAGCGAAGCACTCTTGCCTACACTGACGATACCCACATGATGATTGGGGTGGCAGAGTCCCTGATAGAAAACAAAGGCTTTGATGGCGAGCATATGACCCGCAGGTTTATGGAGAACTATCGCCGTGAGCCTTTCCGTGGCTATGGACCGGGACCACCCCGAGTCTTCAGAATGATCAAGAGCGGTGAGGCATGGGACAAGGCGGCGGAGAGATTATATGGCGGTGGCTCTTTTGGCAATGGCTCTGCCATGAGGATAGCCCCTGTGGGCGTTTTCTGCTACGATGACCTAGCCAAGCTAAAGGAGATAGCTTACCAGTCTAGCCGGATCACCCATGCCCATGAGCTAGGAAAGGAAGGGGCAGCTTTACAGGCTTATGCCATTGCCTTAGCCACACAGTCCGACCCTTCCTCAGCCTTTCAAGGCGGTGAATTCTTGAGGAGATTGACCGATTTTATAAAACATGAGGTTTATAAGCAGAAGCTGAAAAGCGTAGAAGAGCTGCTGGGCGAAAAGGATAGGTCGAAGGTTGTGGCTGAGTTAGGGCATGGTATCGAAGCCTTTAATTCGGTGCCTACAGCCATCTACTCCTTTCTATCTCACCCCAGCTCCTTTGAGGAGGCGGTTATCTACGCCATAAGCTTGGGTGGGGATACCGATACCATAGGGGCTATGACCGGAGCCATCTCAGGAGCGTATCTGGGAATCGAAGCCATCCCCGCAAAATGGCAGGAAAAGCTGGAAAACAGGGATTACATTACAGATTTGGCGGACCGACTTTGGCGTATTAGGGCCTGAGCATAATTCGCTCAATTACCATCAATGTAGCGCGACCCTTTAGGGTTGCCTTTTCGTAGCGCCCTGATAAATCGGGGCGCGCTACATTCTTAAACAATCTCCACCATTCTTGACACTAGGCAGGGGGTATGCTATATGTCCCTCAAAAGAAAAAAGGGGGCGAAATGAGACTCTGTCT